>RGZZ01000102.1 GCA_010028905.1 Pseudomonadota bacterium
GCGACTCGCCCACGATGCCCCGAATCCCCGAATAGCTCACGGTGAGACCTTCTGGAATCCCACCCGCGCGTGCGTTGTTGCTCACAGCGCATCGACCTCGACTCTCTGCCACTCCGGCTTGCTCTGATAGACGCTGCGGTAATAGTCGCGCATCGACAGCCGCGAGGCGGCGGCCTCGTCGAGCACCACCGTGACCCGCGCGTGCATCTGCAGCGCAGACGCGGGGCACATCGCCGTGATCGGGCCCTCGACCATGGCCGCGACGGCCGACGCCTTCGCTTCACCCAGCGCGAGAACCAGGCAGTGGCGGCTCTCGAGGATGGTGCCGATGCCCATGGTGATGACGTGCCTCGGCACCTCGCGGCCCTCGAAGAAGCGGCGGTTCGCCTCCACCGTCTCCGGAGCGAGGGTCTTGATGCGCGTGCGCGAGCCAAGGGACGACGTGGGCTCGTTGAAGCCGATGTGCCCATCGTGCCCCAGGCCGAGAACCTGGCAGTCGATGCCGCCGGCCGCCACGATCTCGCGCTCGTACGCGGCGCAGGCCGCGGGGATGTCGGCGGCCAGGCCGTCAGGAACGTGCCAGCGCCGCACCGGCACGTGATCGAAGAGCGCCTCTCGCATGTAGGCGTGGTACGAGGTCGGATCGGACGGCGACAGCCCCACGTACTCGTCGAGGTTGAACGTGGTCGTCTGCGAGAGGTCGAGACGCCCCTCGCGGTGGAGGCGCACCATCTCGGCATACATCCCCCGCGGCGTCGAGCCCGTGGCGAGACCGAGAACCGCGTCTGGACGGGAACAAACGAGCTGGCTCACGGTCGCGGCCGCGAGACGCGAAACCGCCGCGTCATCGGCAAGAATGACAACCTCCATCAGCAGAACCTCTCGAGACGCGCTTCCACCTCTGCCTGGAAGCGCTGGATGCAGGCGCGCACGAACGCGCGTGGGTCGAGAGACGGTTCTCTCACAAGGGGTGTCATGTCGAGGGCGTAGTCGAGGGCCGCCGCCCGATCGACCTCTCTGGGATGCAGGTAGGTGGCGTTCGCGCGCTTTCGGCCCAGGGTGGCAAGATCGTAGCGCTTGCCCCCCTCGAGCTGCGAAGCGAAGACCCCCATCAGCGACCCCATCAGCGTCTCGGCGTCAGAGACGTCGAAGACCGTCTTGTCGCTCTCGCACAGCCAGTCGAGCGCTCCCCAGACCTCTCCTCCGTAGAGACGCTGAGGACGCTGTGCCTCAGGCAGGGCGCAGATCGCGTCGACCACGGCCACCGCGAGCGCGGCGTGGGTGTCATGGCGATCTGCGAGGCTGTGGGTATAGATCTCTCGCGCGCCGCAGGCGCCCACGACAGCCGACAGCTCCGCGCGCAAGCCCCTGGCGCCCGCATCGGCGGGCCTGGCACGGATGGCCTCACTGGCGTGATCGAGGCAGAGCACGGCGCTGTAACGCCCCAGACGCGCCGCCTCGCACTGCTCGCCGAAGCGGATGTCACGCATCTGGGTGTCAGAGGTCCCCGCGTAGGGCCCCGACCGCGGGCTGCCGCGGCCATCGGCCACCACAACGGCGGTCAGCCAGAGATCGTCTCGAGACGCGCACTGGTGGATGGGCCACCACGCCATGAACTCCACATCGTCGGCATGCGCGCCGATGGCGAGGTGGGTCGTGCGCGCGAGCGCGACGTCGACGTCACTCCCGTCCGGGACAAAGGCGCGACCGCCAGGTTGGCTGAATGAGAAAGACATGTGCAGACCTTCCGCCACAGCCCGACCCTCCCCTCCCCGCCGCCCTTTCACCTCACACCTGCCACGCACGATGGCAGGCCCAGGAGAACCGCCCGCATGGCCGAAAGCCTCCCTCCCCATGCGCAGGTTGCTTCTCGTCTGCTTGACCGCCCTCATCGTAACGAGCGCGGCCCTTCGGGCCCGCGCGGACGATGCTCCGCTGTTCCCTGTCGTGAACGACAAGCGGTGGGGATACATCGACCGCCATGGACACCCTGTGATCGCCCCTCGGTTCGACCACGCGCTTTCCTTTCGTGAAGGCCTGGGGCTCGTGCGCGTCAACGGCAGATGCGGGTACGTCGACGCATCCGGCGCACTCGTCATCGCCCCGGCTCACGCCCAGGCCTGGCCGTTCGCGGAAGGCCTGGCTGCCGTACGTGATGACAACCGCAGATGCGGCTACATCGATCGCAGCGGACGTTGCGTCGTGCCCGCGACCTACGACGATGCCGATGAGTTCAGCGAAGGGCTGGCGCGGGTCACGCGATACGGCAGGCACGGCTTCATCGACAAGACCGGAAGGGTGGTGATCCGCCCTGAGTTCGACTTCGCCGGTCCCTTTCGTGAAGGACGAGCAACGGTCAGCGTGGCGCGCAAGGCAGGGTACATCGACCGCACCGGCAGGATCGTCATCCCCGCGCAGCTCGAGAGCGCGCGCTCCTTCTCTGAGGGGGTTGCGGCGGTGCGCAAGGGCGGGCTCTACGGATTCCTCACTCCCGCAGGCACGTGGGCCATCGAACCTCGCTTCGAGGCCGCGCAAGACTTCAGCGAAGGGCTGGCCGCCGTTGCACAAGGGGGGCGCTGGGGATTCATCAACCCCTCCGGACAGATGACCGTGGCACCTCGCTTCGATCAGGTGGAAGGGGGTTTCCGTGACGGTCTCGTGGCGGTGCGCGTGGGCGATCTCTGGGGATATGCCGACCACCGAGGCACCCTTGTGATCGCGCCTGCCTACACATCTGCGCAACCCTTCTTCGCAGGCCTCGGTCAGGTGCGCGACGTCGATCGCCTGGGTTGGGTCGACACGAAGGGCAAGGTGATCTGGCCCCCGTCACGCTGATCGGTTCGACTCCCCCGAACGGTGCCGGGCGTGACCGATCAGCGGGGCGCGGCCGAAGAAGGCGCGGCCTCGCCGTAGAGCGAGGCGCGAACGCACAGCGAAGGGTTTCTGCGCCAGGCCTCCCATCGCAGCAGCAGCGCGCGGTCGCTGGCCAGCATGCGCGCGACCCTGCCGGTCGGATCGACCATGGTCGCCCCCCCATCAAGCAGCCAGATGCGTGCGTTTGCGGGCAGGTCACGTGGCTGGAGGGCCGAAGCGACAGGCGCCGTGACGGCGGCGTATCGCGCGTGCACGGCAGACGCGCGCCAGTAGCGATCGACCACCGGCTGGGCATAGCCCGGCTCCACGAGCACCACATCAGTCGAGTGCCCGAGGCGAGAGACGAGCGCGACAGCCCCGCGCCAGTCCTGGTTCCACCATTCTTCAAACGCGATCAGGTTCACGCTCGAGACGAGATTCAACGTCAGCAGCGCGCACGCCAGGGTGAAGCTGAGCAGTCGCCACCCCCGAGAGGCGACGACGAAGATGAGACGTGACGCAAGAACCCAGAACAGCGGTGAGATCACGACCAGATAGCGCGGATGGGTGATGCCCAGCCCCAAGAGCGCCGAGCTCCCCAGCAGCAGCAGCACCGTTCCGCCGCAGACCACCGCAAGAAAGGCAGCCCGGAGATCTCTGCCCACGACCCAGGGCAGCAGAACAACGCACCCAGCACCCAGTGCCAGGGCATCCCACTGCCACATGGCGCTCACATTCAACGAGTATCCGGCCATCTGAACCGCCATCGTATCTCGCAGCGATGCCGCGTCAGCCACCCCGTGGAAAACGGGAACCAGCGCATCCGATCTGCGAACGACCTGCGCCAGCATCGTGGAGAGCCAGGGTGCGAACAAGATGAAGACCGCGCCAGCCACGACAAGCCGTTGCACGACGATCGCGCGGGTCACAGGCGTGCGACCGTCGAGCCCGCGCGGCGCGAGCCCGCAGAGCAGCTGCAAGGCAGTGCACGCGAGACAGAGATAGTGGGTGTAGGCGCCGAGAACCGACGCGCCCACGTAGAGAACGCGATTCTCGCGCGCGCCGGGGGTGCGCAGCTCGCGAAGCCAGAGCCCCGTGGAGATCGTGACGAAGAAGGCCGCCGCGGTATACGCGCGCGCCTCACGGCTCATCAGGACGTGCAGCGATGAGACCGCCAGCAGCAGCGCGGCAAGCCCCCCCTCCCGACGGCCGAAGGCGACGACGCCGAGCCAGGCGGCAGCGACAACCGCAAGTACCCCGAAGACCGCCGAGGGCGCGCGGAGCGCCGTCTCACTGTCACCCCACGACAGGGCGAGATGCACCGCCGCATAGTAGAAGGGAGGCGTGCGCTCAAGCTGCACGGTGGCCTCGCCGATGTCGCCGAGCGGCGCCTGGGCCACCACCTGGGTGAAGCCCTCGTCCATCCAGAGACCGCTGCTCGACAGACCACACGTTCGCAGCCAGGTTCCCACGAGAACCGCCAGCACCACCCCCGCCACGAACGCACGGAAAGACGAAGAGCCTGCCATTCTGCTGAACGTACAGGCTCCTCGCGCTCGATCCCTGCTACAGATCAGGTGGCGATCTTGGTCCGCTCGATGGTCATCTGACCGTCAATCCAGCGCACCACACCCATGTACGGGCGACCGCTGGCGTCGAACATGTCCTTCTGGGTCAGCTTCTGGCCCGGGTCGGCATACTTGACGCGCCCCGACTCGATCAGACGCTGCATGTTGTCGCGCGTGCGCTGGGTGACCTCAGCATCCTTGGTGAGCGCACCATCGGCGTCAACCGGCGTCTCGACCACGGCCCCACTGAACATGCCATACTGGGGACCGCTGAGCGAGACCTTCACGAGACGCGTGGCCTCGTCCTGGGTCTTGAAGATGCTGCTCGAAGCTTCACCCGCCTCCGACTTCAGGTTATCAGCGTCTCCCGCCTGCAAGATGTTGCGATCGGTGAATACCTTCACGACGAGGTCGCTGTGCTTGCCGCCGTTGTACTTGTTCTCGGCGTCGACATACGACTTGGCCATCTCGCGGTAGGTGAAGTCACCGTGCGGCGCAGTCTTGAAGAGATTGGCCGTCATCTTGAGAAGCTCGGTGCCCGCGTTGCGAAGGGCCGTCTTGGCGTCTTGCCCAGCGTCCATGCCCTCCTTCACCATTCCGGTGAGGACATCATAGACCGCGCCCGTCCACAGACGCGAGTAGCTGTGTGCCTCGCTGCCCAGCTCGTTGGGGCCGCCCACGTCGGGAAGGGTCGAAGGATCCTTCCACTTGAAGTCATTGATGGCGGTGCGAACGTAGTCGCCGCCAGTGGTGTTGCGATGGGTGACGTTGTTGATGGCGATGCCGAGCTCTTCACCCGTGTTGGAGAGAACGTTCGGCTTCTTCAGATCGCCGCCGGTCTGCTCGACGACCTTGTCGAGCACGCGCTCATCCTGCAGGCTGGTGAGCATGCCCATGACGTCGCCGAACGACTCGTGGAAGCCCGCCGGGTCAGGAGACCACGACGAGAAGTAGCCCGGACGCAGCCCGTCGAGAATCGCGTGGCCCGCCTCGTGAGATACCACCTCACCCGAGTCAGCGGAGAAGACGGTCTTCTTCGTCACCGGATCGGTACCGTGGAAGAAGTTGAGGTTCTTGTCATCGCGCGAGTAGTAGGCGTTGAAGTCTTCGCCGCCATCGGCCACGATGCCGAGCTTGCCGGTGCCAAAGGCCCACTGGATGGGCTTGCCCAGGGCGCTCTCGAACATGTCGATGGTCTTGCCCACCGCTGCCAGCGACACAGCCGCGTGGAAGCGCTTGTCTGACGGCTCGTAGACGTAAGCGCCATCTTTCTTCTGAATGGTCTGTGAGAGCTTCGCCTTGTCGAGGGTACCCCCGTCACCGACCTTCAGGCGCGTGCTGGAGGGGCTCATCACCGCGGCATCTTGGGAGTTGTAGGAGACGTCGGTCTCCTTGGCGCCGCTGTCCGGAACAGGCTCAGAGGCACGGGACGAAGTAGGGCGCTTGCTGCTGTCTACGCGATGATGGGTTGTGATCATTGAGGGCTCCTCCTGTGCGTTTGTCTGCGGAACCGAGCCACGCCTTCGCGTGTCCAATGGCTCGGCCGTGTCGAGCAGCCGTGAGCGCACCCACGACCGCCTCCTCGTATGGCCCTACCTCGTGTGGCCATGATACACCGGAAAGAATCCTGAAAAGGTTTCCACGATGTGAACATGCCGGCGTCACAGGGTCAACGCCCCATTGCGCGCGCGGGAACGGGGCGCTTCGCCCGTGCCTACTTGAGGGGGCGATCGAGGTGGATGAGCGTGGCCACCGTGTCTCGCTGCGCCGGGGTGAGGGACTTGAGCACCCCGATGGAGGTCTTCAGCGAATCACCCTCAGGGCGCGTGAGCCTCCCCTGACTGACCGCGTCATCGATCTTCTCTGCCATGTGTGGGAAGGCGTCTTGTCCGGCGACCGAGCCCTTGACGAACGCCTCGCGATTATCGACCGTCAGGAAGAGCACCTGGGTCTTGCCGCGGAGCATGTTGGCGATGTAGTCTCGCTGGCGCCCGTTCAAGCCGCCATAGAGCTCAGCGCAGTTCCCCGGCAGGGCCAGGGCCTTCTTGTGGAGCTCAGGGTTCTGGCGCAACGCCTCGACGGTCTGTGAAGACAGGCCCGCCTTGCGGGCCAGATGCTCCTCTGCTGACGGCGATGCCTGCCAGGTCACGGCCGTCATGACCGGCTCTGCGGCCAGGGCAGGCGTCGCACCAACCACGGCGCTCAATCCGCCGAGGGCGATCATGGCGGTCAGGGCCAGTTTGCGCAACCCCAGCACCTGTGTCTGGCGGTCGGTGGACGCGTCGGCGGCCGAAGAGAGACGCGACGAGGAGAGGGCAACCTGGTCACGCACAACCGCCGAAGCGGAGGGGGCCGCCTCTTGCGGCGCCCGCGCGTGAGGCGAGGCGATACCGCGCATGTGAGGCGACGATGTGCCAGAGATTGAGCCTAGCATAGGAAGGTTCCTCAACAGGTCTGCTCGAGCGGCGTTCCCCGTATCATACCACCTTCAGGCCACGCCCGCAAGGCAGCTCTTCCCCGCGGTGTGGCAGACCTGGGCAGATCAATCGAAGATGTTCGTGCTCCCCGCGCCGCCATCGAGGAACGCCTGAATGGGCTGCGACCCGTCCGGCTTCATGTTGCGCCAGAAGATGTAGTCCGGCGCGTGCACCGGACCCACGTCGGGGTTGAAGAGCAGGTGAACTCCCACGGCGGTAGACCGCGCCAGGAGCACCGCCATCTGCGACGGCGGAACGTAGGCGTGGGCCAGCTTATAGACGGGGTCGTGCTGGCTGGCGGTGTAGTAGATGCTGTCCTTCTTCACACCAGCGACTTCGAAGTCCTTGAATGACGCCGCGGGTGCGAGGGCCAGGATGCGGACGTGGTCACGAATGACGTTCTTCCATCGACCGCCGTCTTCCCGCGCGATGAGGTTCAGCGCGAGTGCGGTCTCGGCACCGCCTCCGCTGTGGAGTGCGATCTGCACATCACGTCCGGCCGCCAGCGACTGCTTGACCTCGTCGTGCACCGATTTCACGGCCATGTCAGATCGGAAGGCGGCGGTGCGGATGATGGACATGGGCAGGAAGTGTCCCTGCAGCGCCTTCAGCCAGCCGAGGTCGAGGGCGATGCGCGTCCCGTCGATTCCTGCGTTGACCCCTGCCGCCTCGTGGATGCCGATCACCGGCTGGTCTGCGCTGACCCCTTGGCTGGGGTCTTTGCGTGGCGCCTGCAGCAGGCGATGGATCTGGTCGTGCTGGCACGCAAGATCTTGATGGATGCCATCGACATAGATGAAGACGCGATTGTCCTTGACCGCATCGGCGGGGATGTCCGGGCCTGTAGACGGGATGTCCGGGGTGGTGTGCGGCGCGTGCTTGAGAACAGTCACACGACCGTCGGCGTACTGCTCGTACACCAGACCGTGAACCTCGGGGGATTCCGCGGGCGTGAGCGAAAGGTTGCGCTCATAGCGCTCAACCCCCTCGCAGACCTCCTTCGGAGGAGCAGCGGAAGAGGCAGCGCAACGCGAGCGCGCTCCGGCAGACGGAACGCTTGCACCCACTGCGGTCAATGCAGACATCCCAACCTCACTCATACAGGTTGACTTCAGTATAGCGGGTGCGGGCGCGACAGTTGTGGCCGGTTTGTTGCCGTTCGGATGCGCCGACGCGGGTGCAGCGTGGCGCAAGTGATGCTAGCCGGTGAGATGCCAGGCGGCCAGCTGGATCATGCTCTTGATGCTGCGCTGGGCCTCTTCCACAGCACTGGCCTCGAAGCCCGAGTGCATCTTGCAGTTCTGGCAGCGACGGTCCTTGCGCGACTCCCAGTAGGCCCAGTCGACCTCGGTCCAGAACGTCTCGAAGTCATCGTAGTACTTGTCGCCGATGAGATAGCACGGGCCCTTCCAGCCTCGCGGGGTGAAGTTCACCGTCGAGTATGGCGAGCAGGCGAGCTCACGCAGTCCGGCGGCGAACTCGAGGAACACCGGGGTGGCCGAGATCTTGTAGCGCTTCGAGAGCGCCATGACGCGCTTGAAGCGGTTGTGCATCTCGTCGCGGGTGAGGAACACGTCGCGTTCGACGCTCTCATAGTGATAGCCCGGCGAGATGAGCATGCCGTCGACCCGGAGATCCTTGAGCATCTCACAGAGGCGCTCGACCTCGTCGATGTTCGTCTCCTTGAACACCGTGGTGTTGGTGAGGGTGAGGTAGCCCCGCTTCTTGCTCTCGCGAATCATCTCGATGGCCTTGTCGAAGACGCCCTCACGGTCGCACACGTAGTCGTGGGTCTCCTTGGTGCCGTCGAGGTGCACGTTGATGAACAGCTGGCGGCTCGGCGGAATGACATCGAAGACCTTCTTGTCGAGCAGCAGGGCGTTCGTGCAGAGAATGATGTACTTGCCGCGGCGGATGAGCTCGCCCACCAGCTCGGGCAGCTCAGGGTACAGGGTCGGCTCGCCTCCACAGATGCTGACGATGGGAACGCCTGCGTCTTCGACGGCTTCGAGGCACTTCTCAACCGAGAGGCGGTCTTTGAGCTTGCCGGTGTGGCGCTCGATGGAACAGCCGAGACAGGCAAGGTTGCACGTGTACAGCGGCTCGAGCATGAGAACCGTGGGGAAGCGCTTGTGCCCCTTGCGGCGCTGTGCGGACATGTACCTGGCCTGGGCAATGGAGAAGTCGAGAGGGAATCGCATCAAAGCTCCTGTGAAAAGCGTGGGCGCTGGGAGGAATAAATCGCCTGCCTGAACGACAAGACGGTTGAACCGGTCACGCACCAGAGGCTGACGCGCGCATCGATTCGGAAGATTATGCCACAAGACGTGCGTCACCGCAATAGGTCAGACCCAAAGGAGAGCCCGCAACATGCAAAAAGTTCCATCCAAGCGCTCCGCCCCGTGGACGCTGTGCGCCCTGATGATCGTTGTTGCCGTGTCCGTGGCCATCGCGCGACCCGGGCGACCGCCCGTCATTCGTGGCGAGGGAACTTCCTCGACGGGGCTGTCGTTCAGACTCTCTGACGCGGCCGATGGCAAGGGCGGGCTCACACAGCGCATCCCCGGCGCGCCGAACCGCCCCTTGTCGACAAGCGAGGCATCACGGCTGCTGGCTTCCCTCACTCCCCTGCCCGCTTCGGCGGACGATGCCGCTCCTTTCAAGATGCGCACGGGCTCTCTCCCGGCGCCGCGTCCAGGGAAGACGCTCCCCCAGCCGTTCCCGCTCGCCTCGAGTGCATCCGCGCCATCGGTCGCCGGAGATGGGGGGCTCCGCGTGCTGCGACAGGCGCCCTATGGACCGGTGGCCCTCGCCCCGAACGTCAGCGTGACCTTCTCGAACCCCATGGTGAGCGTGACCTCGCTCGAAGACCTTGCCGCAGCCGCGGTGCCGCTGCAGCTGAACCCACAGCCCGCCGGCAAGTGGCGCTGGGTGGGGACCCGAACCCTCGTCTTCGAGCCCACCGGCCGCATGCCCATGGCCACCGAGTTCACCGCGGTGGTCCCCGCGGGCACGAAAGACGCTGCCGGGCACGCGCTCGAGAAAGAGGTGCGCTGGACCTTCCGCACCCCCGCTCCCCACGTCACCGAGAGCTACCCCCAGGGAGGTCCGCACGGGCGCAGCCCCGTCATGATTGCCGTCTTCGACCAGAAGGTCGACCCCAACGCCGTGCTCGCCACCCTCTCCACCGCTCCGCAGGGGGCCCTGCGCCTGGCCACCGCCAGCGAGATCGACGCCGATCCCGGCGCCCGCGCAGTGCAGCGCGGTGCCCAGGCGGGCCGATGGGTCGCGTTCAAAGCCGTCGATCCCTTCCCGACTTCGACCCAGGTCACCGTGACCGTCGGCACGGGCACGCCCTCGCTCGAAGGGCCGCTCAAGACCGATGCACCGCAGCGCTCGGATTGGCGCACCTACGGCCCCATGGCGGTGGAAGAGGCGGGCTGCGGCTACGGGGGCGAGTGCCCTCCCCTCTCTCCATGGCACGTCCGATTCACGAACCCCATCGACGAGAGCACCTTCAACGCGTCGATGGTAACGGTGACCCCTGCGCTGCCCGGCGTGAAGATCGAGGCCAACGGCCGCTACCTCGGCATCTCAGGTACGTCGAAGGGCCGCACCACCTACACGGTGACGCTCGACCCGCGCATGCGCGATACCTTCGGCCAGAACCTGACGCCCCCGGACAAACCCATCGCCATTCACGTCGGCTCTGCCCGCCCAGCCCTTGCCGGGCCCAGCGGCAGCTTCATCCTCGCAGACCCGTTCGCGCCACCGACCTACGCGGTCTACAGCGTCAACCACCCGCGCCTGCGCGTCAGGCTCTACCGCGTGAAGCCGGAAGACTGGCCGTCGTTTGCCACGTACATGACGAAGCAGCACGATGAGACCTTCCCCACGCCACCAGGGAGCCTGGTGTCAGACCAGATGGTGGAGACGAAGGGGGAGCCGGACGCCCTCACCGAGACCGACCTCGACCTGCGGCCCGCCATGAGCGGTGGGCTGGGCAGCGTCGTGGTGCTCGTGGAGCCCGAGACCCAGCCGGTCAACCACTGGGAGCGTCGCTACCTCACCGCCTGGGTGCTGTCGTCCCGCATCGGGCTCGACGCGGTGAACGACAGCCAGCGCATGACGGTCTCGGCCACCTCGCTCACTGACGGTCGACCGCTCGAAGGCGTGGAGACCACCCTCACCCAGTCCACCACCCGAGGCGCCACCGACGCATCCGGGCTCGCCACCTTCGATCTCCCCGCGGCCGCGGCCGCGCATCGGGTTCTCGTGGCCCGCAAAGGCGACGATGTGGCGGTGCTGCCGGAGAGCCAGTACTGGTGGAGCAGCGGAGAAGGGTGGAGACGAGGCACGCGGCGCCCCACGCTGAAGTGGTTCGTGTTCGACGACCGCGGCATCTACAAGCCGAAGGAACAGGTACACTTCAAGGGCTGGCTGCGCCAGCTCGGCCCGGGTCCGAAAGGAGACGTGGCCGGCGTCACCGACCTGGTGAGGTCGGTGCGCTACTCGGTGAGCGACAGCCGGGGCAATGAAGTCGCCAAGGGAGACGTACGCGTGGGAGCCCTGGGTGGCTTCGACGGGGCCTTCACCCTTCCCGACGCCACCAACCTCGGACAGGCCACGCTCACGCTCAGCACCGGTGTCTCGGCGATGGACGGCGCCACCACGACGCACCCGTTTGCTGTGGAAGAGTTCCGTCGCCCAGAGTTCGAGGTCTCCGCAACCGCCTCGCAAGGCACTTTCGTCATCGGGGGCCACGCAAACGTCAGCGCGGAGGCGAAGTACTACGCCGGCGGTGCGCTGCCGGATGCGCCCGTGCGATGGCTCGTGACCTCAACGCCGGGCTTCTACGCTCCCCCTGGTCACTCGGAGTACAGCTTTGGCACCTGGGTGCCCTGGTTCTGGTGGGGCGGCTCGAGCGAGAGCCCGAGCCGCAGCGTCGCGCACGCCTCTCGCACCGATGCCGGAGGGCGCCACGGGCTTCGCATCGACTTCGACGGAGTCACGCCACCGGGGCCCTCGAACGTGAAGGCCGAGGCCACGGTAACCGACGTGAACCGCCAGGCCTGGTCGGCATCAGCGTCGGTGCTGGTGCACCCGGCCCGTCACTACGTAGGGCTGAAGCGAGACAAGCTGTTCGGCAACCCCGGCGACCCGATCGATCTCGATGTCATCGTCACCGACATCGACGGCAGGATCGTCCCAGGGAGCACGGTTCGCATTCACTCCGAGCAACTCGACTATACCTGGAAGAACGGGCGCTACGAACAGACCCCAGGCAAGACCGAGGAGACAACCGTCACCTCCGGCAGCACTCCCACCAGAGTCACGCTCCATCCCACCGAAGGAGGCACCTGGCGCATCCGCGCCACCATCGCCGACCCGGAGGGACGGGCCAACCAGAGCGAGATCATGTTCTGGGTGAGTGGCGGCAAGACCATGCCGAGCCGTGAGGTCTCCGCCGAACGCCTGATCCTCGTTCCGGACAAGAAGAGCTATCAACCCGGCGACGTCGCCCACATCCTCGTGCAAGCCCCCTTCCCCGGCGGCCACGGCACCCTGAGCCTCTCGCGCTCCGGACTCATCGAGACGCGCGCCTTCGACACCAGGGAGAGCAGCGCAACCCTCGACGTGCCCATCGACGCGTCATACGTTCCCAATCTCGAGATTGGCGTCGAGGTGGTCGGAGCGAGCGAGCGTCTCGACGACAAGGGGCGCCCCGACTCGCGCCTGAGCAAGCGCCCTGCCTTTGCCCTCGGGTCGCTCACCCTGCCCGTTCCCCCGCTCAGCCGAGCGTTGAAGCTGGCAGCCCTCCCCCGTGACCGGGCCCTTCGACCGGGCAGTGAGACCGCCGTCGAGGTACGCGTGGTCGACGCCAGCGGCAGACCCGTCACGAGCGGTGAGGTTGCGGTGGCCGTGGTGGACGAGTCCGTGCTCTCCCTCACCGGCTATCGACTCGACGATCCGATGAACGTCTTCTATGCCCTGCGCGGAGGCGACACCCAGGAGCGTCGCAACCGCATCGACCTGCAGCTGTCGAATCCGATCCTGGCACTCGACGGCAGCGGGCCTCGCGCGCAGATGCGGGCCGAGGTCGGCATGAACGAGGCCATCCCC
>RGZZ01000103.1 GCA_010028905.1 Pseudomonadota bacterium
GGTCCGGGCGCCTTGTTCGGTCAGGGCAACCTGGGCAACGTAGTGCAGGGCATCTCGCAGTACCTGAGCCAGGGGCTGGCCACGGCTCGCTCGCCCTTCCAGGCGGCGCAGCTGCTGCGCACCGTGGAGGCATTCCTCACGGCGGTCTACCTGATGCAGTTCGGAGGCGGCCAGTCGGGCTACGGCGGAGGCAGCTACGGCGGCGGAAACTACGGCGGAGGCGGCTATGCCGACCCGTACGCCGGCGGCGGAAGCTACGGCGGCGGAAGCGCCTACGGTGGCGGCGGCTACGGCGGCGGCTACGGTGGCGGCTACACCGCCCCGGACACCTACGCACCGGTGCAGGTCAACAAAGGAACCCCGGCGCCAGCGACGGTCACCTACGGCTAACCTTCGTCAGACAGGGAACTGACAGCAGCACGGCCCGCTCGACTTCAACGTTGGGCGGGCCGTGTCTCGTCTCGAGGGCACGCACACGGCAGGAAACCGCCGAAACCAGACGGAACCTCCCACCAACCCTATGCTCCGCGCCGACGGCATCACATCGCACACTCCGCGCGAAAAGGAGAGGCCACACCCGTGAACTGCAGCCACTGCGAGAAACCCGTGCCAGAGGGCAGCGCCTACTGCCCCAGCTGCAACGTCCTGCTGCCCGAGTCGAACCTCCCCGTTGAAGAAGGACCCGCGGCCGAGGTGAACGAGCGCTACCTCCAGCTCAAAGATGCGGGCGAGAAGGTGCTCAGCGGAGAGATCTCGGTAGATGCGTACCGTGACTTCCTCGACCAGATCCTGGCCGTCATCGCAGAGAAGGAATCACAGGTCCGCGACCTCGAGATCCCCCCCGAGGTCTTCGAAGACTTCCGACAGGAGATCGAGGCCGGATTTGCTGGCATCGAAGCGCTCAACCGGGGCGTTGGCGTCATGCGCCAGTACGTCGACGATCCGGACCCGGCCTACATCCACGAGGGTGTCGAGATCGTTCGCAGCGGCAGCGATGCGCTCAACGAGGCCATGCGCATCAACCGCGAGAACCAGCGCAAGCTGAAGGAAGCCTTCCTCAACAGCGACACCACCCTGTAAAGCAAGACTGCGGCCCGCCCCTCAGGCGAGAAGACGAGTACTTCGTCCATGGACTACATCCACGCCAATCCAGACGACATCATCGGCACCATACGAGCGCTGCTCACCGGTGATCGATCGGTCGATGTCCCCTTCGTCCAGCAGCAGAAGGTCAACTACCAGTCTCACCCTGAAGCCGAGCACATCGCCGCCGAGCTCGACGGCATACTCAGCGAGATCAAGGCGCGCGCCGAATACGAGCGCATCATGCATCAGCAGCGCCGTCGATGCGATGCCATGATACGCGAGGCCACCGCGGCCGTGAAGGTCGCAGACCTGGAGCGCGCCGAGAACATCCTCGTCAACCTGGTCAACCATGACACCGCGACGTCTGACCGAAACATCGCCTGGTACGACTTTCAAGACCCCATCGAGCGGCTCTACGTAGAGGCCCTGGGTCTCGAGAAGCGAGAGATACGCGATGCCGTCATGCCTCTCGTGGGCGGCTACCAGCTGCTGTGCGCCGTGCTGCTGCAGGCCGACCGCCCACACGAGGCGCTCAACGCCATCGACGCCGCCATCGCCCTCAACAAGGTCGCCATCATGCCACGGCTGGAGCGCAGCTACTGCCTGCAGCGCCTCGGACGCATCGAAGAGCTCAAGCGCAATCTCAGCGATGCCTTCCCGCTCTGCTACACGCAGGTGCACTTCGGCCAGTGGTACCGGTCGCTCGCGCCCTGGTACTTCCACACGCAGGACTTCGTCGGCTTCGGTGTCTGCCTGCTGCTGTCGCTGGCCTGCGTGGAAGACGAGAGCGTGCGCACCATGCTGGCCGCGGCCGAGCAGCTCGCCGAGATCGCCTATGACGACACGTTTGCCGCGAACGTCTCCGCCGAGGCTCGGGCCCGTGAGATACCGCTGAACCCCGCCCCTATCTGGCACGACCTGGCCATGCGCCTCGCGCGCCAGACCCTCGAAGATGAGTCGTACGAGCGCGCGCTCCGCTATCTCACCATTGCCTACGACCTCAATCGCAGCGACGAGCTGCTGGCCCAGATCGAACGGCTGCGCGCCCACATGGCCACGCTCACGAAGACGCAGACCTGAATCACGAAGAGGGCCGTGGGGTGAGCTCGACGGCGATCTCTCCCGCCACATCCATGCCCTCGACGCGCGT
Source organism: Pseudomonadota bacterium (assembly GCA_010028905.1). Lineage (NCBI taxonomy): Bacteria > Pseudomonadati > Pseudomonadota > Pseudomonadota bacterium. Next base: position 2,237 of record RGZZ01000103.1, read on the forward strand.
CGCCCAGGCGCACGCCACCACATCAACGCCGCTGCTGACCGCCCGCCGAAGGGCTGCCCCGTATGCCGGGTCGATGGCGTCGGCTGGACGCATCACCCGACAGCGCGGATCATTCACCACATAGAGCTGAACGGCGCGCGCGCCGCTTGCCGCAACGTTCACAAGCGCGTCGAGATGGCGGGTTCCACGTGCGGTCACGGCGTCCGGGAAGAGCGCCACGTCGCCATCGAAGAGCGTGACGTTCTTGACCTCGACGTAGCACATCGAAGATGCTGATTCAAGATCGCCGTCGCAGCGATGCAGCAGCAGATCGAAGCGGCTGCTACCCCAGACCGCCTCTCGGCGGGCTACGCGCCAGCCCTTGAACGCATCGATGCGCTGCTGCTCGATGGCCTCGTGCACGAGCGCATTCGGACGCAACGTGTTGACGTTGAGCCAGCACTCGCGGGCATAGACGAGCTCGAGGGTGTAGGCCAGCTTGCGGTCCGGATTCGACGCGCGCGACAACACGACCGGAAGGCCCGGATCAGCGCACCCCTGCATGCGCCCGGTGTTCGGACAGTGCGCGATGACACTGGTGGAATCGCTCAAGCGCACCTCCGCAAAGAACCGCTTGTAGCGACGCACGAGCGTGCCGTGGACCGGCGTGAACCCGAATTCCATGCCCTCCCCTACTCCGCCTGGTTTTCCTGTCCCTCCCGCGGGAATGGGTTCTGAGCCATGCTCATACCGCGCGACCTTCCCTTCCCCTTGCGCGCCCGTGCGTTTCAGGCCGCAACACGCATCATCGCGACCGTTCTCCGCACAGCCATCACGCACTACTTCGAGGTGCGTGCCGCGGGTCTGGGCAACCTGCCGCAGCGCGGACCCGCCATCGTTGCAGGCAACCACCCGAGCCTGCTCGACGGTCTCCTGCTCTACCTGCTCTCCCCCGTTCGCCTGCGATTCATGGCACATCGCGAGCTGTTCCGGCACCCCTGCATCGGCTGGCTCATGCGAGGTCTCGGCTTCATCAACGCCGGGAACCGCAGCCAGGCGCTGCGCGACGCGGAACAGGCATTGCGGGCGGGAGAGGTCATGGTCGTGTTCCCAGAGGGCGCGGCCTACGACCGCGGTCGCATGGAACAGCTGTACCCCGGGGTGGGTGTGCTCGCCATCCGCACGGCGGCCACCATAGTTCCGCTTGGAATCGCGGGCGCCGCGGAGGCGTTCCCCCTGGGCGCCTGGGTCCCTCGACCCGCCGCCATCGCCCTGCGCATAGGTCGCCCCGTCTGCTACGCCACCGCTCCCCTCGCGCCCGGCGCGCACGTTCCCGAAAGGGAGCTGACGGCCGCACTCATCGATCTGCGCCGACGCATCGTGGCGCTGCGCGAGGAGGCGACCCGCGAGCTCGACATCCCCAGACCGATCAAGCTGATGCGCCGCCTCGAGATCATCGCCTGCGGGCTGGTGCTCATCCCGCTCGTGGTGGGGCTCACCGTGACAGCGCATGAGCTGCAGCCCCCTCGTCCATGAGCAAATTCGACATCTTTGCGCCTTTGAACCGATGAGTCGCCGCCGTTCGCCCACCGTGGGACTCGTGATGGCCGCAGGCGGCGCGCGCGCCGCCTACCAGGCCGGGGTGCTCAGCCGGATCGGCGAGCTCCCGGCCGTGCGCGACAGGCCATGTCCCTTTCGCGTCATCGAAGGCATCTCGGCAGGCGCGGTGAATGCGGCCGCCATCGTCGACGGGGCCGAGAACCTCACCGCCGCGAGCAGACGACTCGCCGATCTCTGGAGCGGGCTGTCGATGTCAGACGTGGTGCGCACCGACCTGCCATGCCTTGCGGGCAACGCGATGCGCTGGCTCTTCGATCTCGCCTTCGGTGGCCTGGTGGGCGCTGGGCACGCCCGCAGCCTGCTCGATCCGGCGCCGCTGCGACAGCTGCTCGCGCGACGGCTCGACTTTGCGCGCATCCATCGACAGGTGCGAGAGCGACGCGTGCACGCCCTCGCACTCACCGCAACCGACTACACTTCCGGACGCACGTTCATCTTCGTCGAAGGGGGGCACGAAGTGGCTCTCTGGCGAGGGGCACGCAGGCGAGCGGTGTCGACGCAGATCACCCTCGATCACGTGCTCGCCTCCGCGGCCATCCCGCTGGTTTTCCCGCCCGTGCGCCTCACGCTTCCGGACGGGCCATCGTGGTTCGGGGACGGTTGCCTGCGCATGCCCGCGCCTGCCGGCCCTGCCATCCGGCTGGGGGCAGATCGCCTGCTGGCCATCGGCCTGAGGCACCATCCTCAGGTCGGAGAGAGCACCGACGCGCCGCTGACCGCCGGCCCCTGCGCGCAACAAGAGCCGCCGCCACTGTCACAGATCCTGGGGGTCTCGCTCTCCGCGCTCTTCGTCGACCAGCTCGACGCCGACACCGAACACCTCGAGCGCATCAATCGCAACGTGCAACGCGATGTGCTCGTCGCGCGCGACGGTGACGACGACCTGCGTCGGGTCGACGCCCTCTTCATCACCCCATCGGTCGACCTCTCCGCCATCGCCAAGACCCACTTCCACCACATCCCGCCCCAGATCCGATATCTTCTGGGCGGGCTGGGCGTGCGCACCAACGCAAACGCCGACCTGCTGAGCCATCTGATGTTCGAGGCCGCGTACACCCGTGAGCTGGTCGCGGCAGGGCGACGTGACGCAGACGCCCGCATCGACGAGATCGAGGCGCTGCTGACAGGCGTGCGATGAGGCTCAGATCTCGACGCCGATGTACTTGCTCTCGAGAAACTCGTGGATGCCATCGAAGCCGCCCTCGCGTCCGAGCCCCGATTCCTTGACCCCCCCGAAGGGAGCCGCAGGGTCGGAGATGACGCCGCGGTTCACGGCTACCATCCCGGATTCGAGCGCCTCGGCCACCCGCAGCGTCCGGCGCAGGTCGCCCCCGTAGACGTAGCTGATGAGACCGTAGGCGGTGTCGTTGGCCAGCGCGACGGCCTCCTCATCGCTCTCGACCGTGACGATGGGGGCGACCGGCCCGAAGATCTCGTGGGTGAGCAGCGGGTTGCCGCTGTCGACCCGCATCACGGTTGCGGGATAGAAGGCGCCCGGCCCTTGGGGAACCTCGCCTCCCGTGACCACCGTGCCACCGTGCTCGATGCCCAGTCTCACCAGCGAAGCGATCTTGTCGCGCTCCTTCACCGAGACGCTGGCCCCGAGCTGACAGCCGGCACCGACGCCAGGCCCCATGACGAGGGCCTCGAACGCTGTCGCGAGCTTCGCCGTGAAGGCCTCGACCGCAGCGCGTGCCACATAGAAGCGATTGGCGGCGGTGCAGGCAGCGCCTCCGTTGCGCATCTTCGCGATCATGGCCCCCTGCACCGCGGCATCGACGTCAGCATCGTCGAGAACCACGAACGGCGCGTTGCCTCCCAGCTCCATCGACGTGCGCAGCACGCGGTCGGCGCACGCCTTCAGGAGGCCTTTGCCCACCTCGGTCGACCCGGTGAACGAGACATTGCGAACGCGCGGGTCGGCGAGCAGACGGGCGATGCTGGGGCCGGTGGGCACGGGCAGGATGCAGTTCACCACACCCTTGGGGCAGCCTGCCCGGTGCAGGATGTCGGCCACGGCGAGCGCCGTGAGCGGCGTCTCGCTGGCCGGCTTGAGCACGGTGGTGCAGCCGGCAGCCAGTGCCGGTCCGAGCTTGCGGGTGGCCATGGCGGCCGGGAAGTTCCACGGCGTGATGAGCAGTGAGACGCCCACGGGCTGACGGGTGACGATGATGCGCTTGTCGCCTGCGGGCGCATGCCGGTAGTCGCCCGCGATGCGCACCGCCTCTTCGGAGAACCAGCGAAAGAACTCGGCTGCATAGATCACCTCGGTGCGGGCGTCTGACAGCACCTTGCCGTTCTCGAGCGTGATGAGCCGGGCCAGTGCATCAGCCTCTGCCACCATGAGCTCGTAGGCCTTTCGCAGGGTCTCGGCGCGCGCTCGCCCCGGCGTGCGCGCCCAAGGTCCGGCGGCGCGCGCCGCGGCGTCGACGGCGGCGTCGCATTCGCCAGTACCGGCCGCCGAGACCCGAGCCAGCACGTCACCCGTGGCGGGGTCGACCACCGGGACACGCGCCTCGGTGTCGAGCCACTCTCCGTCGATGTAGAGGCCGGTACGCATGGTCATTTTCTGTTCCTCCATTGCATGATTCGGTGAGATCGGTTCACAGACCAGCGCGCGTCAGCAACCCGCGCCCTTCAGCCACCGCGTCTGGCGCTCACGATGACGCCGCGGCGACCTTGGCGGCCTCGCCTGGCTCGAGGGTGCCCGCGAAGTTCTCGAGCGCACCGCGCGTACCGCGCGCCAGGCGCAGGTGGGGCTGCACCCGCGCCACCTTCTCGAGCGCCTCGTCGACGGTGGCGGCCTGTCGGCTGCGCAGCAGCCAGGCTGCCGCGACGCATGCGCTGCGCCCCAGTCCCAGCGAGCAGTGCACGTACACCGGTCGCGGCGCCTGCGCGATGAATTCGGTAGCGTCGCGCAGCTGGTCGGGCGAGGGGCTCGTGAGATCGAGAACGGGAATGTTCAGGTAGTGCCGAGCCCGCCAGGCCTCATGCTCAACATACTCGGCCGTGAGGTCGAGCACCGCCGCCATCTCGTCTCCTCGCCACGAAGGGCTCCAGCGGCGCCCGATGGACACGCCATCGTGTAACGACACCGACGCGGGCAGGCTGCGCTCGAACCAGCGGAACGAGAGCTCGGCCAGCCAGCGATAGGGGGCGAGCAGGGCCAGCGAGCTGCGCGGAAACGTGCCGTGGCTCTTGTCGAGCAGCGCCGGCCCGCCCCCCGCGTAGGCCGCCGCCACGATGAGCAGCGCCGCCACGGGCCACAGCAGCAGCGCGCCGGCCGGCCACCCCACGACCGCGACGAACAGCAGCACCAGGGCCACCGCGCCGTAGCGACGGGCGAGGCGCAGGTCGGCATTGATGCCCCTGGCCGTATCGACCTCCGGGCGAGGCGGCGCATCGAACGGGTACAGATGCAGACAGAAGAGCCCCAGTATCTGGCCCGTGATCACGTCGATGAGATAGTGCTGCCAGCAGAGCAGCGTCGAGATGCCGATGAGCGCGAACCACCCGCCGATGGCGGCGCGAGGAGCGCCGCGCAGCGGGCTCACGTAGACCGGCCAGAGGATCGTGCGCAGCGCGATGTGCAGCGACGGCGCGCAGTTGTAGAAGTTGTGGAAGTTGTTCAGGGCGCCGAACAGCGCCCCCAGCGGACCCGTGACCTCGGGTCGCGGCCAGGCCATCGTGAGCGGGAAGGTGAGGAAGAAGAACCCCGCGATGGCGATGGCCGTGATGATCCGGCGCACGTGCTGGCGCAGCTCGTCACGGCTGCCGAGAAAGAACGGCGCAGCTGCGAAGAACAGGTCGAGCGACCAGTACGGCACGATGAGCGCCGGAACGAACGGCCAGTAGCGCTCGAACCAGAAGTAGCAGCTGCCCACGTGGGGGCGCAGCGAGGCCAGGTAGTTGCAGCCGTTGTAGACGAAGACGAAGGTGGCGCAGGTGAGCGCCGAAGCCCCCGCCCTCGCCCAGAAGCCGGGCGCGCTCACCTGCGCCGCGCCAGCGACACGGTGAAGATGGCGTCGTCGTCGGCCAGCTGGGCGACCTTGTCGAACCCGGCGTCACGCACGAGCTCGTCCATCTCGGCCTGACTGCGACAGCGCATGATCCACGGTCGGCCATCACCGTGGGTGAGCGTCTCTGCGATGAGCTCGATCTGCGGATGCCACGGCTGGTTGGTGTAGACCAGGTAGCCGCCTGGCTCGATGGCGCGGGCCGCGCCACCCAGGGCGATGCGCACGGGGTCGTTGTCGGGGAACAGCTCGAGCAGACCGGAGATGATGCCGACCTGCCAGCCCTCCCCCAGCGTGGCCAGCGATTCAGCGTCAAACGCATCACCCTGCTCGAACGCGATCCGCGTGACGCCGAGAGCCGCTGCGCGCTGACGCCCTTCAGCCAGCGCGCCGACGTCAAAGTCTCGCACACGCACCTGAAGCGATGGAGCAGCCTGGGCCAGATCGATGAGGTAGTGCCCAGGCCCGCCCGCAAGATCGAAGACGCGCACCGCGTCGCGCGGGCCGACGAGCGTGACGGCGCGTCGCACGAGCTCTTGCAGCTGCGCGCGACGCACCCGGATGTGCGCCCAGCCGGGAGAGTCGAGATAGGTGCGGTCGATGACCTTCCCCAACGGGGTGATGCCCTTTGCTTCGTCTCTGTAGACGTAGGCCAGTGTGCGTCCCGAGCTGAAGCCGCTCTCGAGCCCCAGGCGGATGCCTTCGCTCAAGCGCCCCACCGTGGCCATGGCAAACCGCATGGCGCGATACATGAAACGTCGCGGGCTGAGCCACGGCAGGCCGGCCTTGTGCCATTCGTACCGCTCGCGGCTCGCGCCGCGAACGTGCGCGTCGAGCAGGTGCCGGCGGTCGACTTGATGGGCGAAACATGTGTTGATGAAGTGCGAGATGTCGTCGTGCACGGTCGCGCGACCCTGCTCGTACAGCAGCCCGTGATAGGCGTCGCGATACACCCGAACCGAGCGGAGCGGGTGAGGCAGCTTGCGATACAGGCGGCGCATGGGCAGGTTCTTGACGACCCAGTCGGCACGGGCGCTCATCACCATGGTCGGCGGCTCGATGTCCGCCGCGAGGCGCACCAGACGCTCGGCGCTCTCATAGAGACCGAGCAGCACGTTGACGGCGATGCGCTTCGTGATGCGCGGGTCGGTGTCGTAGGCGCGGGCCTCGGCGGCGTCGTGGGTGAGCACCCTTCCGGTGACATAGCTGTCGATGCAGGGCTGCGGTCGACCGAGACGCTCTGAGAGCCGCTGCAGCACGGTCAGGCCCTGACGTGCGAAAGGCACGAAGAGCTTGACGTGAAGTGCCGGCGTCACCAGCACCAGAGCGCGCAGGCGGGGCGCGTAGTCGAGTGCCCAGCGCCCCACCACGACAGCCCCCACGCTGTGGGCCACCACGGCGGTGCTCTCCTCATCGAGGCCGTGCTCCGCCTTCAAGAAGGTGAAGAAGGCATCGACGTCACGCACCAGATCGCTGAAGTGACGGGCATGGCCTCGGGGGCCCGGGCTCTCGCCGTGGCCGCGAGCGTCCCAGGCGTAGAAGGCAGTGCCTGCAGGCTGGGTCTGCGCCAGTCGCTCGACCAGCTCGCTCAGACGCGCACCGTACTCGTGGCCTCGATGGAAGAGAACCACGCTGCGCGTGACCCCGACATCGGGCAGCCAGGCCCGATAGACGAGATGCGCGCCGTCAAAGCTGGGGAAGGTGTTCTTCTCAACCTGCATTCGAGGTTCTTTCTCGGGGCGGCGACGACTCGCCTGCCGAACCCGTGAGGCGCGAGGAATGCCTCTCAGGCGACGCGAACACCCGCCCATGCACATGCACGTCGACCCCCAGATCGGCTGGCTCATGCGCGGCGTCACCGGCCTGCTCGTCACCGCGTCGGCCGTTACCGCCGTCTTGAAGCGGCGACAGGGCGAGCAGCGCAGCGAGGTGATCGCAAACCTCGAAGCGCGGGTACGTGCGTGGTGGGTGATGGTGGGGGTGGTGGGCCTGGCCCTCGCGGTAGGCCCGATGGGTTCGGTGCTGCTGTTCGCCGCCGTCTCCGTGATGGCGCTGCGCGAGTTCATCCCCCTTGTGCTGGGCGGCCGGGCCGACCGTGTGACCATGCTCTGGATCTACGCGGTGTTCACTCCGCTGCAGTACGTGCTCGTGGCCACGCAGTGGTACGGGTTCTTTGTCGTGGCCATCCCGGTCTACGCCTTCGTCCTGCTCCCCGCACACACCGCCCTCCGCGGCAGGGGAGAGGCGTTTCTCGAGCGCACCGCCGAAGCGCAGTGGGCCCTGGTGGTGTGCGTGTACTGCGTGAGCCACATCCCCGCGCTGCTCATGCTCGACATCAATGGCTATGCCGGACAGAACGCGAAGCTGCTGCTCTACCTGCTCATCGTGGCGCAGCTGAGCGATGTGCTGCAGTACGTTTGGGGAAAGCTCATCGGCCGGCACAAGGTGGCCCCCGTCATCAGCCCGAACAAGACCGTCGAGGGGCTGTGGGGCGGCATGCTCTCCGCCACCGCCGTGGGCGCGGCCCTGTGGCGCTTCACGCCCTTCACGCTGGGGCAGGCGGCGGGCCTGTCGTTCCTCATCACGGTGAGCGGATTCCTGGGAGGGCTCGTGATGTCGGCCATCAAGCGAGATCGGGGCGTGAAGGACTACGGCCAGCTCATCGAGGGTCACGGCGGCGTGATGGACCGCATCGACTCGCTCTGCTTCGCCGCCCCCATCTTCTTCCACGTCGTCCGGTATCTGTTCGCGTAACGCCATGCCGAGCGTCTACGACCTGAAGCCGGCCTTCCAGAACCTGCTGCGCCCCCTGGTGCGAGGGCTTGCCCAGAGCGGCGTCACCGCAAACCAGGTCACCGTAGCGGCCGTCGTTCTCTCGGGCATTGGGGGCGCGTGCATCGCGGTCGCCCCCCAGGCGAGCTGGCCCTTGCTGATGCTGCCGGCGGTGCTGCTGGCGCGCATGGCGCTCAACGCCATCGACGGCATGCTGGCGCGCGAGCACGGCATGCAATCGCGCCTCGGCGCCGTGCTCAACGAGATGGGGGACGTGGTGGCCGACACGATGCTGTACCTCCCCCTCGCCCTGGTGCCAGGGTTCTGCCCGTGGCTCGTGGTGCTCATGAACATCCTCGCGGTGATGAGCGAGATGATGGGCGTGGTCGCCGTGCAGATCGGAGCCAGCCGACGGTATGACGGCCCCATGGGCAAGAGCGACCGCGCCTTCTGGCTGTCGGTTGCCGCCCTCCTGCGAGGTCTCGGCGTGCCGCCCATCCTATGGCTGTTCGTGCTCCAGGCCGCGATGTGCGTGCTGCTGGTGAAGACCATCACGAACCGCGCCCGAGGCGCACTGGCCCAACGAGGCCATCATCCCTGACGAAGCCCTGATGGAGGGAGGTCGACGCGCCTCCTGACGCTTGGCATCCCCGCGTCTGCCGACCTGCTCCGCAGGGAAGACCGCGGGCGGACGGGTAGTTCTTCCTGCATCCCCTCGACGATGCGGAAAGAAGAGCCCCCGTGAACCGATGCCCGTTCAGTGATGGTGACGACAGCCCAGCCGCAGCCCCCGGCGCGCGGCAGACCGATTCGACAGGCCGCTCGCTCTCTCGCCGCGCCTTCCTCACGGGAGGGCTCGCCGCACTGGGCGCCCTCACCGCCGTGGCCGCGGGGGCGTCGCCACTCGGCACCCTCGTGGCGCACGCGGTGGAGACGACACCCTGGGTCGAACGCCCCTTCGTGGGCGACAGCTGGGAGCAGTGCCACGCCCTTCGCGACGGACAGGCATTCCCCCAGGGAGGGCGTCCCGAGGAGGTTGACGTCGTGGTCATCGGCGGCGGCATCAGCGGCCTCATCGCCGCCTACGAGCTCGCCCGCGAGCACGCGGTGCTGGTGCTCGAGAAGGAGCCCACGCCAGGAGGCAACTCGAGGCTCGGCACCTGGGGCGGGCTGCGCTACCCCATGGGGGCGCTCTACATCACGAAGCCCAACGCCGAAGAAGCCGCCTTCTTCAAAGACATCGGACTCGAAGCGAACCCCATCCCGGGCTCAGCCGACGCCCTGTACGACCGCGGGCAGTTCGTGCCCCACCTGTTCGGAGAAGGGGTCGACCACCTCCCCTACTCGGCCGAGGTGCGCCGCGCCTACAAGCGCGCGTGGAAGCACTTCGCCGCCATCAACGACTCCGACGACTATCCGGACCTGCCGCTGACGAGATCGACCCGCAAGGCGCGCGCGCTCGACACGATGACCTTCGCTGCGTACTGCCGCACCCATCGCATCGCGCCCGAACCCACGGCCCTCCTCGACCAGTACGTGCGGTCGTGCTGGGGGGTGGGCGCCGAGAAGGTGTCGGCCTTCGCCGCAATCAACTTCCTGGCCAGCGAGTTCGACTCGCTCACCGCGTTCCCCGGCGGCAACGGCGCCATCAGCGCACGGGTGGTGTCGCTGCTCGGCAACCGTGTGCGCACGCGCTGCTTCGTCGACCGCGTCACGCAAGACGATGGGGGCGTGACCGTCGACTACGTGCGAGACGGTCAGCCGTTCCGCGCTCGCGCACGCCAGGCCATCATGGCCACCCCGAAGCACATCACGCGGCGCATGCTGGCCGACATGCCCGACCCGATCTCGACTGCGATGGCGCGAGCACGATATGGATCCTACCTCGTGGGCGCCGTCTTCCTGCGCGAACCCCTGGCAGACAAGGCCTTCGACCTCTGGGTGCGCAACCGCTGGTACAGCGACCTCTGCCTGGCCGACTGGGTCTCGAGCGGGGGGCATCCGGCAGCCCACCGCAAGACCGTCATGGTGGCCTCCATCCCCATGGGAGAGAGCGAGGGGCGAGCCGCGCTGCTCACCACTTCGCACGAGACCTTCTCGAAGCAGCTCGTGAGCGAGCTCGAGAAAGATTTCCCAGGCTGTGCGGGCAAGATCGAGGGGATTCAGTTCGCGCGCTGGGGCCACCCCATGGCTGTTCCCTACCCAGGATGGGTCACCCAGGTGGCACCCGAGTTCCAGAAGCCGTTCAGACGCATCTGGTTCGCAAACGCCGACACCCTTGGTCTGGCCTGCTTCGAGTCCGCGTTCGCGGCCGCGCGCGCGGCCG
>RGZZ01000104.1 GCA_010028905.1 Pseudomonadota bacterium
GCCGAGCCATCTCTGATGCCACTTCCGCGCTACTAAATGGCGACCTCGCATTAGCTCAACAGGTAATTAGTGGTGATGAGCCACTTAATGAGCTAAATGCCGGCATTGAAGACAAATGCTTCCTCATAACTTCCACCCAAGCTCCTGTGGCTCGTAAATTGCGTACTGTCATGAGTGCCGTTCGAATGGCCACTTCCCTTGAGCGCATGGGCGATCTTGCGGTACACATTGCCAAGCAGGTGAGGCTTCGATACCCGAATCCAGCTATTCCAGCTGAACTGGTTGCCACATTTAGCAAAATGGGCACATCTGCTTTGAAGATTGTGCAGGAAACGGGCAAGGTTATTCAAGACAACGACGCAAGTATGGCCGAGCAAATCGCAATCTACGATGACGAATTGGACAAACTACATCGTGAACTATTCATGACAGTACTATCCGATAGTTGGGAACATGGTGTTGAAGCCGCCATTGATGTGACCCTGCTGTCTCGCTTTCTCAACCTGACGCGCGAAGTGGTCGCTCGGTACCTGTCCTGCGATTGCGGAATGCGTGCGGCGTCACTGGCCTATTTCGGCCTGGCGGGGCTGTTCCCGTGCATGTTGCTGATGCTCACCGTCGTCGGGCACTTCGTCTCGAGCGACGTGGCCCAGCAGCGCCTCGTCGAGATCCTGGCCTGGTACGTTCCCGTGCCGGCCCTGCGCCCTTTCGCCCTCGACAACCTGCACGCACTGGTCGAATGGCGCGGGGTCATGGGAGTCACCAGCCTGCTGCTTCTGCTCTGGTCTTCGAAGGGCACGTTTCTCGCGGTGCAGCGAGGCCTTTCGGTGGTCTGGGGGCTTGAGCGAAACCACCACCAGGTCGTGGCGTATGGACTGTCCATCTTCTACACCGTGTTGGTGGGCCTGCTCCTCGTGCTGCAGTTCTCGCTCATCGCCACGATGCGCGCCGCTGTGACCTGGCAGGTTCCGCTGGTGGGGCTATCTCCCACGTTTGTATCGACCGTCTGGACGACCACGGCGTTTCTGATCTCGCCCGCCGTGCTGTTCACGATATTCTTCCTGCTCTTTCGCTTCTCGACCCCGGAGCGCCCACCTGTCGGCGCAACCTGCGCGGGGGCCTTCTTCTCTGCTCTCTGCTATCGTGTCACAGAGAGCGGATTCATCGCGTATCTCGCCTCGTTCTCTCGCGCAACCGTCTTGTACGGGGCCGCCTCTGGGCTCGTGGTTCTGATGCTGTGGATGTATCTCACCGCGAACATCTTCTTCATCGGTGGCGCGCTGATTCATGTTCTCACGTCTGCATCGAAGTCGCGCGGGGGCGTTTGCGACATCGCTTGCGAAGAGACGCCGCCGTGATGATCCCACAAAGACAGGGCAGAGACTCGAGGAAGCGCACAGTGAAGAGGTGGCGGGCACTGCTTTCGCTCTTGCTGGTGCTCGCCTGCGCCGCAGCTGTGCGGGCGCGCACGCCCGTGCGCGTGGTTGTGGCGGGCGATGCGCCTTTCGTTGAGACACGCGGTTCGGTGGTTGATGGCGTTTCTCTTCGAATCTGGCAGGGGGTCGCACAAGATGCGAAGGTGCCGTACACGTTGAGCCGCGCCAGCAGCGTTGACGACGCGCTGAAGCAGGTCGAGACCGGAGCCGCAGACGTGGCTGTGGGGCGGGTCACGGTAACATCGCGCCGAGCGCGAAACATTGCGTTCACCGTGCCGTACTACACGACAACGCTCTGCGTCGCGACCATTCCTGGCGACGTCTCCCCGTTGAGCTATTGGAGACCGGTCGTGCGCGGGCTGCTCGGGTTCATGGCGGGCCTTGTTGTGCTGCTCTTTCTGATCGGTAACATCATCTGGTGGCTCGAGCGTCACCACAACAGCGAGGTCTTTCCCCGAGGCTATCGCCAGGGTCTGGGGCAGGGCATGTGGCTCGCCGTGGTGACCATGACGAGCGTGGGCTATGGCGATGCGGTTCCGGTCACAGTGGGCGGCCGGATCGTAGCCTCTGTCTGGATGCTTGTGGCCATGCTCTTTGCCTCAACGGTCACGGCCAGCATCACGTCTTTCTTCACCGAGTACAGGCTCACAAAGCACACCATCGATACGCCGCAGAAGCTGCTCGGAAGGTCTGTTGCCGTACCCTTCTCAAGCACTGCGCAGGGGTATGCCACCCGATTCGGGGCTTCGGTGACGGCAGTACCGGATGTGAGCGCTGCCCTTGCTCTGCTGCAGGGTCACAAGGTCGACGCCGTGCTCTACTACACCACTGAGCTGCGCTATCATACGAGGCTTCACAGCGACTTCCCGCTGTCGCTCGTCTCCCTGCAGGACGCCCGCGCCGATCTTGCCTTCGCGGTGCGCAAGGGCTCCGACCTTGACGACGAGATCGACGAATCGGTGCTGCGCCTGCGTGAGAGCGGTGAGCTCGAGAAGATCGAGGACGAATACCTTCATGGCCTCGAGGGCACCGCGTCAGGGATGTCGCAGGACGTGTACCCCCAGAGCTCTCGTTGAGCTTTATTGTGGGGGGGTGGGGTCTGGTTGCCCAGGCACGGTATGTCACAAACACCCCAACCACGCTGTTGTCTGAGCATTGAATACCTTCCCTCGCTTCCTCGTGCGGCGTCGTTGGAATGCGTCTGTCTCTCTGCTCGAATTCGTCGTGCGAATCTGCCGCATGGCCTCAGCATCGGTAACCCGCCATCGCAGTCGCGTCAGGTGGAGGCGGCCCTGGCCTACGAGCCCGCTGGAATGTCCCCCACGGTGTCGTGGTGGACACGGCGCCGCGCCTCTCCGCATCGATGCTCCCGTATTCTGCCACGTCAGACGGGCCCGTCGGTCTGTCGAACTGCGGGGGATTGCGCTTTTCGTCGAGGAGGTGTACCATCTCATGAATCGACACGACCTGATTGTGACAGCGTGTCACCCGCGCGGAGGGATGCGTGCGCCGAATCGAGCCTGCACACAACAGCACAGCCGTGCTTCGTCCGTCGTTCGCACAGCGTGCTTGTGAGCGCCGTGAAACGCCTGACAGCCGCTGTGACACTCCACGCGACGTTGCTGAACCGTTGACCACCGCCCCTTCGGAGGCGCCTGCAGAGTCATCGGTGAAGCGCCCCGCTGCAGAAGCGACGAGATTCGCAGATGCGTTCAATGCAGGCCTCGGACTGCCTCCCGACGTCCTTGCGCGCAAGCAGGCCCTGATGAGCAGCAGCCCCCTGAAGATGGCGCGATGCGTGCCAGCGCTTTTTGTCTCTGACGTTCTGGCGCCGTATTCGTCTCTGGCTGCGCTCTCCGATCGCCAGGCTCCGGTCGTTCAGATCGACGGCGACTGCCATTTTGGCAACTTTGGTGTCGTGTGCGGCCCCGACAAACAGGCGGTCTGGGGCCTCAATGATCACGACATGACGTGTAAAGGCAGCCCCGCCTTCGATCTCGACAGACTGGCCTTCAGCCTGGTCAGTGAGATGCGCCAGCAGGGATTCAATGTCGACAAGACATCAAAGGTGGTCACACATCTCGCGGCGGCCTATCTTGCCGAACTGGCGTCAGTCGCTGAGGACGCCTCGCGAAACAGGCCTTATCTCGAGGCGAATGAGACCGAAGGGATTCTGAAGAGGCTCATCGAGAAGGCCGATGGCGTCTCGCGCCGCGACTTCATCGAGAAGATCGCCAAGTCGGACGCACACGGGGGCTGGACCTTCCTTCACACCGACAGCGTTGCTGCCGTGACCACGGGCGAAGCCACTCCCGTGACGCAGGCGCTGCATCGCTACGACGAGACGCAGGGAAAGACGCCCACCGCGGCTCGCCCGCTGCGCATTCTGGATATTGCCCGCAAGACCGACAGCGGGGGGAGCAGCTTCGGTCAGCCTCGGTACTGGGTCCTCGTCGAGAACGCCGATGCATCGAATCCCCCGATCGTTCTCGAGGTGAAGCAAGAGCTTCCCGCCCCCCTGGTCGATTGGAACGGCGACCCGGCCACGGCCGCGCGTGCTTCGAAGCCGAACTGGACCGGCAACCTCCACAAAGCTGATGCGATGCAGGTCGTGCGTGGACAGGCGGCCATGGGCGGTGATCTCAATCCCATCACGGGGACAACCGAGATCGACGGGCTCTCTTATCTCGTGCGCGAGCGTGAGCCGTGCAAAGACTCGCTTTCACAGGGTGATCTCGAGAAGGTCAGCGACTTCGTCACGGTGGCAGAAGCCAGCGGCAAGGTTCTGGCCAACGCCCACGCGCGCAGCGAGGCGGGGGCGAAGGCCTTGCTGGCGTGGGCGGGAGACGGGCACCGCTTTGCTGAACGCCTCGATGCGTTTGCACAAGCCTACGCTACGCAGGCTGAGCAAGATCTGAGCGCCTATCGACAGGCGCACCCGCAGGGCGCATAACGGCCCTGCCTGACCTCAGCGCAGGGCGACGAACTCGCGCGGATCGATTCGGAGCTGCGGTTGGTCGTGGTGCAGCGCTGCGAGGTTCGTCCAATCGGTGATTCGCTTCGACGTCTGATCGAGCCTTGAGGCTTCTCGTTCGACGCCGCGCCCTGCAAGCACGCCGGCGAGCACGCCTCCTACCCCGAAGGCCACAGTGGCCAACGGGTGGCAGTGGGTGAGGGCTGCGGCGGCGAGGGGGCATATCACGGGGCCAGCGACGATGGAGGCGAGCCCTATGGCAGCCGAGAGGTCGCGCAGGCGACTCGCTTTGCTCTGCATGGCCGCTGAAATCGTGTTCAGGCTGTCTTGTGGACTTCCGATTCGCAGAAGCTCCTTGCTGTCGTACGCGGAGGCGCGCATGAATGCGTCGACGTCGCGCGCAGCAACCCGTGTGCGTGGTGCCAAGGCAACAGCCCTTCGCGCGTCGGCGAGCGTGGCGAGCAGATCGGCTCGTGTTGGTGTGTATGATCCGTGATAGATGACCAAGTGCGTGACCCCCATAGATCTGGGGAGAGCGTACTCGCGTCGTCTGAAAGATCTGTGAAACCCGGCCTCGGTAGCGAAGCTCAGGGCGCGGTGTGCTCGAGAACCTGTGTAGCGAACCAGTCCGGCTCCTCGAGATGGGTGTTGTGGCCCGATTGCGAGATCGCCAGCCGGGCCCCTCTCACGCCGTCGACCAGAGACTGCACTCGTTCAACGGGGCAGAGCAGATCGTGGTGGGCGCCGATCACCAGCGTGGGCGCGGTGATGCGGGCGAGCAGCGGCGTGCCGTCGAAGGTCTTGCAGGCATGCATCTGCGCGCGAAAGCCCTCGACCTTCATCTTGTACGGGTTGTTGTCGGCCAGGGCCACCATGGTCTCGATGAAGCCATCGTCGGCCAGGCGCGGCGGTGACCAGCTCCAGGGAACGAAGATGCGCGTGAGGGCGCCGCTCGAGATCTCGGGGCACTCGGTCCACACCCGCTCGACCGATTCGATGAAGCGCGCAGAGGCGTTCGCCATGGTCGCGGCCGTGCTGTAGAGCACGAGACGGTCGACGCGCTCCGGATGGGCGGCCGCGAAGCTCATCGCAACCGAGCCCCCCATCGAGTGGCCCACGAGCGAGGCCCGCGCCACGCCCAGCGCGTCGAGCAGTCCCTTCAGGTCGTCGCGCATCTGCTCGATGGTGTACAGACCGGGCGGCGCGTCAGAGCGCCCTGCGCCGCGATGGTCATAGATGATGACGCGGTGGCGCGCGGCCAGGCGCTCTGCGGTCGAGAACCAGTACCCGAGGTGGGCCCCCAGGCCGTTCACACAGACGAGGGGAGCGCCCGAGCCCCGCTCCTCGACCATCAGCTTCACTTCGTTGACGTCGACGTGCGGCATGTCAGAGCTTGAACGCCTCGTCGGTGGGGCGCACGGGGCGCTTCAGCCACAGGGGCCGTCGCAGCCCGTCCGGCCCGGGTGCGGGGCGTGTCATCTCCTTCCACTTCAGATAGATCTCGAACGACTTTGTGGTATCGACGTACACGTCACCGTAGGCATCACCCGGGTGCGCCTTCTCGATGCGCACCTTCTGGTGCCAGCAGTGCATGCCGCTGATCGGATCGGGGTGCACGGGGAAGGTGATGTTCTGGTGCACGCCCGCGTCGGTCCACCAGATGCGCGCGCTGTCCTTGTCTGATGAGACAAAGGGCGCGATGCCCTCGACCTGGCGCATCATGTACCGCCCCTCGCCTTGCTCCTCGATGCGCACCACGGCGGTGCTCCAGCGCTCGCCACCGCCATCGCGCTGCAGACGCCAGCGGCCCAGGTGATGCGAGCAACCCACCACACCCGGACGAATCCCCTCGGTGGGCCAGACCCGCAGCACGAACCAGCCGATCTCGGTGGTGACGCGCACCAGATCGCCCTCGGTCACGCCCAGGGCCGTGGCGTCGCGCGGATGCATCCAGAGCGGGTTGCGATGGGCGATCTCGTTGAGCCACTTGGCATTGCCGGAGCGGCTGTGGATGAGCACGGGCAGGCGGAACGTGGGCACCAGCAGGTACTCGCCCGGGCCGATCTGCGAGCGGTGCACGTGGCTCATGATGTAGCCCGGGAGCGCGTGCTCGGGCCAGCCCCAGTCGCGCATGGTGGGCGAGTACAGCTCGAGCTTGCGCGACGGCGTGGGCCAGCCGCCGTCTGCCTCGTGCTTGCGGTACACATCGCGCTTCACCTCGAAGGCCCCGTACTTCGTCATGTACCCCCACGGGTCAAGCCCTTCTGCGGCCGCCGCCTCTGGCAGGCCAGGCACCGAGTTCTCGAAGATCCAGCGGTAGTACTCGTCGATGGTGATCTTCTCGCCGGGGCGATAGGGCGACTCGAAGTACTTGCGAACCCCCAGCGACCCGTCCGGATCGGCGCGCCACGACAGCTCGATCCAGAGCTCGTCCTCTTCCCAGACCTCGCCCGGGTTGGCGTCGCGGGTGTCGCGAACCGGTCGCCCCATGCGCTCGAGGGCGCGGCGCAGCACCGGCTGGCGGAACGAGATCCACTGGCCGCTGTGGGTCTCCTGCGACATGAGATCGTGTCGCTCGGCCGCCATGCCGGTGGGCAGAACGTAGTCGGCATACCACGCGGTCTCGCTCCACGTCGGCGTGATGGCCGCGTGAATCCCGATCTTCGATTCGTCGCGAAGGGCTTCGATCCACGAGAACCCGTCCGGATAGGTCCAGACCGGATTGAACACCCGGGTGAAGTAGAGCGAGAGCTTTCCGCGCCCCTCTTTGAGCAGATGGGGGAGCAGCTCGCTCATCTCGTAATGGGCCAGGGGCCACTCCCGGGGGAACAGCAGCTCGCTCCACATGGTCTGCGCGGGGGGCTTCACGAAGGGCTTCGGAACGAACTTGTTCCAGTCGTGGGGCAGCACGCCGCCCTCGGTGCCCACGCTTCCGGTGAGCACGTTGAGCAGCATCAGCGCCCGCGAGACCTGCCAGCCGCCGAGGTTCCCGCTGGCGGCGTTGCGCCAGACATGCGAGGCGAAGCGCGACCCTGCGGCGCCGATCTCGCGCGCCACGTCGCGGATGACCGCAGGGTCGATGCCGGTCTCGCCCGCCGCGAACTCGGGGGTGAAGCCCGCGTACTCGGCGGTGAGCTTCTCCTTGAAGGCCTCGAACGTGTCGGGGCTGTCCGGGTGGGCCTCGGCCATCCACGCGCGCCAGTTCACCTGCGCCTCGACGTACGGCCAGTCGACGAGCCCCTCCTCGATGAGCACGCTGGCCATGGCGAGCAGCAGCGCGGCCTCAGAGCCGGGCCAGGTGGGCAGCCACCAGTCGGCCATCGACGCCGTGTTCGAGAGACGCACGTCGATCACCGCGATCTTTGCCCCCGCCATCTTCGCCTCGATGATGCGCTGGGCGTGGGGGTTGAAGTAGTGCCCCGCCTCGAGGTGCGACGACAGCATCAAGATGAAGCGCGCGTTGGCGTAGTCGGGCGAGGGGCGATCAGAGCCCATCCACAGCTGGTAGCCCGTGCGGGCGCCGCCTGAGCAGATGTTGGTGTGGCTGTTGTGCCCGTCGACCCCCCAGGCCTGCAGCACGCGGTCGATGTAGCCATCGTGGCCGGGGCGGCCCACGTGGTACATCACCTCGGTGCGGCGGTCTTCGACGAGGGCCTTGCGCAGCTCGGCGGCGAGGTGGTCGAGCACCTCATCCCACGAGACCCGCGCCCACTTTCCCGAGCCGCGTGGCCCCACCCGCTTGAGGGGATGGAGGATGCGCTCCGGGTCGTCGGTCTGCGCCATGGTGGCCGGCCCCTTGGCGCAGTTGCGGCCGCGGCTGCCGGGGTGGTGGGGGTTGCCCTCCATCTTGCGGATGGTCATGTCGGCCTTGTCGACGAACGCCAGCAGCCCGCATGCGGCCTCGCAGTTGAAGCACACCGTGGGCACCAGCATGTAGTGCTTCTCGACCTTGCGCGGCCAGGCCTTGGGATCGTACTCGACCACGTCATCCCACTTCTCTGGTGGGGGATAGGCGGTGATGGGCACGGGGGGCGGCGTGTTCATGTGGCGCGGGTTCCTTCGATGGGCTCAGCTCAGGGGAATGGCCTGACCGGCTTCGATGAAGACGTGCTCGTACATCACCAGGCCCGCCAGGGCCAGCAGGCTGGCCACGCTCCCCAGCGGGGTGAACCAGAGCAGCAGCAGCGGCATGAGATGCCCCCCAAGCACGATGCCGCCCCAGAACGTCTTGCGATAGAGGCCACGGGTGATGAGCGCGGCGGCCTCGCGGGCGCCCGGGGTGAGGCGCTTGCGTGTCGCGGTCGTGAGCCCCGTCTCGTGGGGGATGAGTGCGAGCAGGTCGATGAGCAGCGCGACGCCGAGCGTGAGCTTGCAAGCGGCCGCGGTGGTGACGTCGAGGGGCAGCAGCGACAAAAAGGCCGCGCCCGCGATCAGGGCCTGGGTGAGCAGGTGCCAGGGCAGCCACGGCGATCGCCAGAGATCCCGGGCCTCGCACTGGCGGAAGAGCCAGGCGGTGTACATGGCGGTCATGGCGCCCAGCGGGAGCCCCGCGGCCACCAGGCCATCGAGCAGCACGGGCGGCACGCCGGCCAGCATGGGGGCGAGGGCAGACGAGGCGGTCGCGGCCGAGGCCTGGGTGCTCCACCACAGCGCGGCCAGCGCGGCGCTGAGCACCGCACCGTACCCCATGAGCACGAAGGCCCCCTTCACGAGCCACGACTTCCACTGGGGTCTCGTGATGATGCTCAAGAACATCTTTGGGCGCTTCAGATCGGCGATGAGCAGAACGGTGGTGACCGCAAGGAAGAACAGGGCGAGGGCGGCGCCCACGCCGAGGGTGACAGGGTTTCGATGGGTGCGGTCGAGCAGCCACAGGGCGCCCGGAATCACAAAGCATCCGCTGGCCAGGGCCTTCGTGACGAGGTAGGCGGTGACGCGACTGCCCCACGGCCGCTCGTGCCCCACGTCGTAGGTGCGCGTCGCCGTCGTCTCGGCCACCTCGAGGGGAATCGGGGGAACGCTGCTCTGGCTCCACATGTACTCGGCCCGCGGCGGTGCCGCCAGGGGGTTGAGGCTCGCCGGATCGCCTTCGACGTAGCGCAGCTGCGGTCGCGTGCCCTTCTCCGGCGCGCGCACCGACGTAGGTTCGCCCGCCATGATCTTGCGGATGACCGAGCCCGGATCGTCGAGATCGCCCATCACGATGGCCTGCTCCGGGCAAACCGTGACGCACGGCGGCTCCCGGCCGATGTCGATGCGATGGGCGCAGAAGTTGCACTTGTTGGCGGCCCCCGTGTCGGGGTCGATGAACAGGGCGTCGTAGGGGCAGGCCTGCATGCACGACTTGCAGCCGATGCACACCTCCGGGTCGAAGTCGACGATGCCGTTGTCGCGCTTGAACAGCGCGGTGACCGGGCAGATGTCGACGCACGGAGGACGCTCGCAGTGATTGCAGCGCATCACCGAGAAGTGGCGGCGCGTATCGGGGAATTCGCCCTTCTCGATGTACTTCACCCAGGTGCGAAACCGCCCCAGGGGCACGTCGTGCTCCTGCTTGCAGGCCACGGTGCATGCGTGGCAGCCGATGCACTTGCGGTTGTCGATGAGGAAGCCGAGCTTCATCGAGGCGTGTGGTTGCCCCAGGTGTCGAAGTGGATCGATTCGCGTGGCGGATTGCGCTTTGCCGGCTTGAAGTCATCGCCCGTGTAGTACGCGATGGGCAGCAGCACGGTCTGGGTCACGTCGTCTGGGATTCCCAGGGCCTTCGCCACGTCTGTCTCGTGCATGATGTGCAGGGTCGTCCAGGCAGAGCCGAGACCGCGCGCGCGCAGCGCCAGCATGATCGACCAGGCCGACGGGAGGATCGAGCCGTAGCCTGCCGCCTGCATGGCGAGCGGCTGCTGATCGAGTCGACCGGTCAGGCAGCCGATGAGGAGCACGGGAACGTCTTGCATGCGCTCGGCCAGCCACGAGGCCGACGCAGACACGCGCATCTGCTGGTCGCGGTTGGGGCTGTCGGGGGCGAGGTTCGGGTGTTGCGCGGCCATGGGCACATACACCGCAAAGGCTTTGCGGTAGGCGTCGGCGATGGCCTTCTTCTTCTCCGGATCGGTGACGACGATGAAGTGCCAGTGCTGCGTGTTTGAGCCGCTGGGGGCCTGCATGCCGATCTCGATGCACCGCTCGACCACGTCGAGGGGCACGGGTCGGGTGAGGTCGAGGCGCTTGCGCACCGAGCGGGTGGTGGTGAGAAGATGGTCTACGGTCTGCAGATCGAGCATGGTCAGCACGCCTCCCGGGGGATTCGCTTCGCCAGGGGGCAGGCGGCCAGAAAGCCTCCCACCGCCAGAGCGCCGAGCACCAGGCCGCCCACGATGAGGCCGCGCTGGGGGTCGATGACGCCGCGCCGCACACCTTCGGCGGTGGCGATGCCGTCGACCAGGTCGACGCCCATGCAGGCCTCGATCCAGCCGCGAGTGGCGCCGCTCCTGCGTGCCGCGATGGCGAGCCCCATTCCCAGGAAGAGGTCGCGCCCCCCGATCATGCGGGAGGCGACGATTGTCCCTTCGTCGACTCCGAGTCCGAAGGCTTCGGCGATGGGCGCGGGCGCCACCATGGCGACGGCGCCGAGACCGATCCGGCTCCAGGCGTAGAGTTCGAGCAGCACGTGGTTCGTAGACCTCCTCTTGGCGTCTGAGAGGGGCTTCGCCGTGCGATTCCGGGTTCCCCTGTGGGGGCGGGGGAAGGAACCGAGCGCCAGGGCCAGAACCATCGCCCATCATGCACAACCAACCGCTTTCCACCGCTTCCGCCGCTCCTGAAGTCGACTCCGCCCTGCAGGCCGAGGTCGACCGCGACCTCGAGTTCCTGTCGCGGGGCGCCGCCGAGATCATCTCGCGCGAAGACCTGCGGGCCAAGCTGCTCAAGAGCAGGCAGACGGGCACGCCGCTGCGCATCAAGCTGGGGCTCGACCCGACGGCGCCGCACATCCACCTCGGGTTCGCGGTGGTGCTGCGCAAGCTGCGCGCGTTTCAAGACCTGGGGCACGACGTGGTCATGCTCATCGGCGATTTCACCGCGCGTGTCGGCGACCCCAGCGGGCGCAACGAGACGCGCCCCGTGCTGACCCAGGCCGAGATCGAGCAGAACGCCACCACCTATCGCGAGCAGTTCGCCGCCATCCTCGACTCGAAGCGCACCATCGTCGAGTTCAACTCGACCTGGCTTGGGGCCATGTCGTTCGCTGACGTCATCGGGCTGGCCGCGAAGTACACCGTGGCCCGCATCCTCGAGCGCGACGATTTCACCAAGCGCTACAACGAGGGGCGCCCCATCCACATGCACGAGATGCTCTACCCCCTCATGCAGGGCTATGACTCGGTGGCCCTGCGCTCTGACGTCGAGCTGGGGGGCACCGACCAGAAGTTCAACAACCTGGTGGGGCGCGAGCTGCAGCGCGAGTACGGGCAAGAGCCCCAGGTGGTCTTTCTCATGCCCATATTGGTCGGCCTCGACGGCAAGGAGAAGATGTCGAAGTCGAAGGGCAACTACGTGGGCATCACCGAGCCTGCCAATGCCATGTTCACCAAGCTGATGCAGCTGCCCGATGCGTGCATGCGCGACTACTACGTGCTCTGCACCTACGTGCCCATGCCCGAGGTCGAGGCCATGTTCGCCGAGCTCGCGGCGGGCACGGCCCACCCCATGGATCTCAAGAAGCGCCTGGCCCGCGAGATCATTGCCATCTACCACTCGGCCGAAGCGGGTCTGGCGGCCCAGCACGAGTGGGAGCGCGTGGTCTCGCAGGGTGAGCTGCCCCGCGACATCCGCGAGGTCACGGTCGAGGCCGGCGAGACCGGGGTGGCCAATCTGGTGAAGGCCGTGGGGCTCGCCCCCAGCAGCCGTGAAGCGCGCCGCCTCGTCGAGCAGGGTGCGGTGGAGATCGACGGCGTAAAGCACGCCGACCCGCGGGTCAACGTGACCCCTGCGAGTGGCATGGTGGTGCGCGCCGGCAAGCAGTACGCGCGGGTTCGCGTCGGCTGAGGGGCGCGCCTACGTCTCGCCGAAGTGCTTCGCCATTCGCTCGAGGGTGGCCCGGATGCTGTTCTTGTTGCGACCCATCGCGCCCGTCAGTTCGAGCAGGGCCGCGGCCTTGCTGGTGTTCCAGTCGAACTGCTCGGTGACCTGGGTGCCGCCCTCGGCGGGCTCGAGCATGTAGCGCCAGACGTGCCCACCAAAGTGTCGCCACGCGATGCGCCGGGCTTCCTCGAACTCGACCACCTCGTTGGTGATCTTGTAGGGCAGACCGATCCTCATGTCCATGCCGAACTGCGCTCCCAGCGAGAGGCGCTTCGGGGCGTCGCTGCGGGCGTTCTTCACTGTTCCTGACCCGTCGATGACGGCGTGCATGGCAGGGTCGGCGAGCAGATCGAATATGACTTGCGCAGGGGCGGGGACGAAGCGAGTGACCGAGAT
>RGZZ01000105.1 GCA_010028905.1 Pseudomonadota bacterium
CCAGGCTTCGTCTTGTCTCGTCGGTCGGCCGATGGCGTGGTGAAGCCTCTCGCCTGGCCCATGGCGAGCACAGGGGCTTCACGGCGTCGTTCTCAGGTGCTATACTCTCATCATGGCGCGCCTCAGCAGGCTCCAGTGGATGACCGCGGCGGCCCTCGGCGGCACGATGGTTGCCGCCGGACTTCACCTGCGCCGCACCCGTGAGCGCTGGCCCCTCCAGAGCCTGACGGTGATCGCGCGAGACGGCCGACCGCTCCCCGCGTTCCTGCGCCTTCCCGAGGGGAGCGGACCCCACCCCGCCGTGCTCATGCTGCATGGGGGCAGGGGAGGGGCGCCGGCCCGCGCCGCGGTGCTCGCCCGCTCGCCCGTTGCGGTGGGGCTGCTCGAGAGCGGGTTTGCCGTGCTTTCGCTCTCGTATCGCCGTCACGCCCTCATGGCGGAAGAGGTCGACGACGCCGAGGCGGCCTTCGGGCTCATGACGGCGCACCCCTTGCTCGACCCGCGCCGGCTCGCCATCCTGGGGAACAGCCACGGCGGATCCATCGCCATCGTCACGGCCCCGCGCACCACGGCGCGCGCCGTGGTCGAGTACTGCGGCGTCACCGACATCGAGGTCATGGTGCGCTACCTCACCGTGTCGCGCCTGAGAGCCAGCACCCCTCTGGTGCGCGAAGCCCTCGACGACCTCAAGCGCATCTGCGGCGGCACGTTCGATGAGGTTCCTGAGGTGTACCGCGCCCTCTCGCCGGCCTACCGCATCTTCGATCTCTCGGTGCCCGTCATGATTGCCCACGGCAGCCATGACGGCATCGTCCCCGTGACGCACGCCTACATCCTGCGCGACGCCCTCGAGGCCGCCGAGAAGCCGTACGAGATGCACATCTACCCGCGCATGCCGCACCCGTTCCCGTTCCAGAAGCGTCCGCAGTCAGCCGATGTCATTGCCCGCACCATCGACTTCCTGCGGCGCTGCCTCAGCGAACCGACCACAGGTACATGAGTCGGGGGGTAGAGGCGGCGGCCGGATCGAGGCTCTGCTCGACCCACGCCCCGAGTGCGGGCAGCGTCTGGTGGACCCCCAGCAAGCTGGAGAGCCACCCCGTCGACCGCTGATAGCGCACCAGCGAGGGATTGCTGACGTGGGCGAGCTCTGCGGCTTTTCGGAAGGCGTCGTCCTGATAGCCCACGCTGTCGATGAGGGAGAGACCCAGCGCCTCGCGACCGGTCCAGACCCGACCGTCGGCCAGGTCTTCCACCTGCTTTCGTGAGAGCCTGCCCTTGCGCCCCTCGGCCACCACATCGACGAAGCGGCCCCACATCTTCTGGATCATGCCTTGCATGAGGGCACGTTCGGCGGGCTTCATCTCACGATACGGCGAGCCGATGTCCTTGAAGCTCTCGCTGCCGTCGGGTCGCTGCGACTTCACCACGTTCATCTGCACGCCCACCTTCTGCATGAGCTGCTTCACGTTCACGAGCTGCGCGATCACACCGATGCTGCCCACCACGCTGGTCTCGTGCGCCATCACGTGGTCGGCTGCCATGGCCACGTAGTAGCCCCCCGACGCCATCAGATCGTTGCTCAGCACCACCACCGGGATCTTGCGCTCCTTGCGGAAGAGCATCACCTCGTGGTAGAGGATGTCGCTGGCCGTGATGCCGCCGCCCGGGGTGTTCATCTCGATGAGCACGGCCTTCACATGCTCGTCCTTGCGCGCCTGTCGCAGCTGGGCCACGATGGAGGCCACGAGGCTGCGCGAACCGGTCGAGGCCACGTCGGAGATGGTTCCCACGAGGGCGATGTCGAGCACCTTGTCGGCGGCGTCGCGCTCGCCGCGCACGATCTCCTCTTCGTAGTCGCTGCTGGTCAGCGATGCGCCCACGGCAGAGAGCCGTGACACGGCGAGGCCGAGCCCCGCCATCACGAGAATCACCAGGGCAACGGCGATCCAGATGCGCTTCGAGGACGAAGAGGGAGGCGTGGGGGGCGCGCTGGCGCCATCATGGTCAGTCACTGTCGGTCGAGCGACGGCTGCGGATCATTGCCTGAAGCTGGTTCACCTGGTCGGGTGTGAGAACGCGTTTCACGCTCTCCATGAAGCGCTCGTGGTCAGCGCGGGCCTGCTGCATGCTGGCCTCGGCCAGCGTGCGAACCTGATTGATCTGCTCTGGCGAGAGACGCAGGCTCGTGGCCATCTCGGCCAGCCCGTGCCGCTTCGAGAGCGCTCCTCCCGAGCTTGCGCTGCGCTGCTGCTCGTGCTCAGATTTCAGGGCGTCGTAGCGCTCGCGCTGCGCGGGGGTGAGAATGGCGCGGATCTGGGTGGTGAGCCCATCGATGCGCGCGCGGCGTGAGTCGCGGTAGGTCTTCATGAGGGGCATGATCTGCTCTGACTGCGAGGCCGTGAGGCCCAGCTGGTCGACGATCTGGCGCCAGGGACGGCGCCCGCCAGGCTCGGCGGCGGCCGACGTGACCAGCGTGGCGGTGAGCAGCAGAATGAGGGAGAGCGTGCGGATGTTCACGGGGGACCTCCAGAGGAAACCTGACGGGTTCAACCCCGGACGCGGCAGAAGGTTTCGCGCCTGGGGTCGTTCTTCATCGCCCGTGCTCTCTCGCGGGGGCGCTCCAGGAGTCCCGAGACCCTTCGAGCCAGAGGTTGATCTCGTCGTTGCGATAGTAGGGGCGCCCGTCGATCCAGACCTCGATGCCGCGCAGCAGCCAGTCGTCGCCCTGCGACTTGCGCAGGCGGATGTACTTGATGTCGTCGACCCGAAGGCCCTGCGGAGGGAGCTGGAACGTGTCGCTCGCGCCGTTCTTGAACGGCTGCCTGCCTGGCGTGGCCAGGGTCCACTCGTAGCTGGGGCCGAGGCTGAACCACACTGCCTCGTCAGTGCTGGCGCCGAAGTCATCGCCGGTGCGCACGATCACCTTCAGCTTCTCGATGGCCCGTGGCGTGTCAGCGGGAGCAGCCACGGCTGGAAGCGCGGTCGCGAGAACCGCGAGCAGCAGCGCCGCAACGGCTCGCATCACGCTCCGCCCTTCGACAGCATGGCCTTCAGGTCGTCGGGGTAGCTCGATTTCGCCACGGCGTCTTCGAGCGTGACGACGCCGCTGATCACGAGATTTCGGAGCGCGCTGTTCAGCGTCTGCATGCCCACCGATCCGCCCGCCTGCAGCATGTTGTTGATCTGGTGGGTCTTGCCCTCGCGAATCATGTTGCGTACGCCGCCCGTGCCCACCATGATCTCCATGGCGCAGACGCGTCCGCGTCCCTCCGCGCGCGGGAGAAGACACTGCGAGACAACGCCCTCGAGGGTGCCCGCCAGCTGCATCCGGATCTGGGCCTGCTGCCCGCTCGGGAACACGTCGATGACGCGGTCGACGGTGGAGGCCGCCGATGTCGTGTGCAGGGTGCCGAACACGAGGTGACCGGTCTCTGCGGCGGTCACGGCGAGGCTGATGGTCTCGAGGTCTCGCATCTCGCCCACCAGGATGACATCCGGGTCTTGCCGCAGCACGTGCTTCAGGGCGGCCGCGAACGACAGGGTGTCAGACCCCAGCTCGCGCTGGCGCACGATGCATCGCTTGTTGCGGTGCATGAACTCGATGGGGTCTTCGATGGTGACGATGTGATGATCGTAGTTGGCGTTGATGTAGTCGATCATGGCCGCCAGGGTGGTCGACTTGCCGCTTCCCGTGGGGCCCGTCACCAGCACCAGACCGCGGGGACGGCTTGCGAGCTCGCGGATGATGGGGGGGAGGTTCAGCTCCTCGAGGGTGATGGGCCGCACGGGGATGGCGCGGAACACCGCGCCGAGCGAGTTGCGCTGCCACAGGATGTTGCCGCGGAAGCGAGACAGGCCCGGGATGGAGACCGAGAAGTCGAGCTCGCGGGTCTTGATGAGCTTCTCGCGCTGGTCGCCGTCGAGCACGGGGTAGAGAACCGCCTCCATGGCCCCCATGTCGAGCGACGGCGCGCCAGGGATGGCCCGCAGGGTTCCGTCGATGCGCATGGCGGGTGGTCCGCCCACGCACAGGTGGAGGTCGGACGCTCCGTTCTCGATCATGGTACGAAGCAGGTCTTCGAGGGTCACTGTCGTTGCTGTGCTGTCCACCGAGGTCCTCCGTTGAGCGGGCCTTGAATCGCGGCCGAGCAGCCGCGCTTCGAGCAATCCTTCTGGGCGGAGAACGGCATGTTTCGGCCGTTGTCCGCAGCGCGCAACCGCGCCGTTGCCTGATATACGCCTTCCGCGGGGGCTCCCCCTCTGTCATGTGCGCGAGGAGGAGGCCCGACCTCCGCAGGCTGCGCCGTTGCGGTCAGAAATCGCTTTCCTTGGGGCCTGTGTCGTGGGGGCGAACCCCGTGTCGCTTTCGCGCGGCGGGCATGTACTTGCGGAACACCTTGCGGATGCCCACGGCCGACACGGGACGTCGCTCTGGCTCGCGCTGCGTGAGTTCGCGCACCATCGACTCGATCTCGAGGGGAAGGTTGGGGTTGTAGGTCGAGGGTGGCGGGGGCAGCTGCGAGACCTTTCGCGTGATGACCTCTATCGTGGTCTCACCCTCGAAGGGGAGGTAGCCGGTGAGCATGCGGAACGCCACGACCCCGAGGGCGTAGTAGTCGGTTCGGTAGTCGACGAGCTCGGAGCTGATCTGCTCGGGCGACATGTAATGCGGGGAGCCGACGAACGAGTTCGAGTCTTCATTGCTGCGAGGAGGGTCCCACAGATCGCGGGCGATGCCGAAGTCGGCGACCTTCACGCTCCCGTCGCGGCGGAGCATGATGTTCTCGGGCTTGATGTCGCGGTGGACAACGCCCATGTTGTGCGCGTACTCGAGTGCGGCGGTGACGTCGTGGAGCACCTGCGCGGCCTGCGCCACGGGAAGGGGGCGCTGCTTGGGGAGAACCCGGTCGAGGGTCACGCCGTCGACGTACTCCATGGCGATGTAGGGCAGCTCGCCCCCCGAGCCATCGGCGTAGTCGAGGATTCGCACCAGGTTCGGATGCTGCATCTTCTTGCCCACCGAGAGCTCCTGGCGGAAGTACGTGCGGTGCTCTTCGGTCTCGAAGAAGTTGGGGTCGGGAATCTTCAGCGCCACCTGTGTGCCGTCGGCCGACTCTGCCAGGTACACCTTCGCCATGCCGCCCGTGCCGAGCTTGCGATGAATGAGGTAGCGGCCCACCTGAAGCGGGTTCTTCGCCGGACGGGTTGACATCTCGCGAAGGGTCGAGACCTCGTCGATCAGTGCCTGCTTGCGACGCATCGCCCGCAGGACGAGCAGAACGGCAGCCACCAGGGCGACCACGGCTGCGCCCCCCACGATATACGGCAGGTGCATCTTCATCGGATTCATGCTGGCTGCACGGCTACGCCCCTTCTACAGGTCATGGCGCTGCCGCACCCGATGGTAGCCGGGCTTGATGACCTCGTAGATCACGTCGATGCGATCCTTGTACGGGATGAACGCGCTCTTCATGCTGTTGAGCGCGATCTTCTCAAGGTCGTTGATGCCCAGCCCGAACACGTCAGCGGCGAGCTGGTACTCGCGCGTCATGGTGGTGTTGCTCATCAGGCGGTTGTCGGTGTTGAGGGTGACGCGGAACTTGTGGTGGTGGTATACGCCGAAGGGGTGCTCGGAGAGGTCCTTGCACGCGCCCGTGTGCACGTTGCTCGACAGGCAGATCTCGAGGGGGATGCGCTTGTCGAGCACGTACTGCGACAGGTATCCCATGTTCACCGCGCGTCCGCCCTCGAGCTTCATGTCGTCGATGAGGCGGGTGGCGTGCCCGATGCGATGGGCGCCGCACCACTGGATGGCCTGCCAGATGCTCTCCTTGCCGAACGCCTCCCCCGCGTGGATGGTGATGTTGAAGTTGTGGCGCTGGATGAAGTGGAAGGCGTCGACGTGCTTCTTGGGCGGGTAGCCGCCCTCTTCACCGGCGAGGTCGAGCCCGACCACGCCGCGATCGCGGAAGTCGATGGCCAGCTCGGCCATCTCGAGCGACTGCTGCATGTTGCGCATGGCGCAGATGATGAGGCCGTAGCGCACCCCGAAGTCGCGCTTGCCGCGCTCGAGTCCCGCAAGCACGGCCTTTACGACCTCTTCCCAGTGGAGCCCGCCCTGGGTGTGGAAGACGGGGGCGAAGCGGGTCTCGACGTAGCAGACCCCGTCGCTGCGCATGTCCTCCATCATCTCGTAGGCCACCCGCTCGAGGTTGGCGGGCGTCTGCATGACGGCGCAGGTGTGGGCGAACCCCTCGAGGTACTCGGGAAGGCTCCCCTTGTTCGCGCCGCGGAAGAACCACTGGGCCAGCTCTTCGGGGTCGGTGGTGGGCAGCTGGTCGTAGCCGCACTCGCGGGCGAGCTCGATGATGGTGGAGGGGCGCAGGCCGCCATCGAGATGGTCGTGCAGCAGAACCTTGGGGCACTGGCGCAGGAGGTCTTCAGTGAGGCCGCTGCGGTGGGTGTCGGTGGCGAGTGACATGGGGTGGTGACCTCCGATGGTGGGCGCGACGCAGGGGTTGTCGCTTCGACGTATTACCGGAATCGCACGAGAATCCCTTTATCTGGGGGGCGCATGGTCTTGACGCGCGCATTCCGTGTGATACAATACGCTGGCAGGATCAGGTTGTCCAGCTGTCAACGCGGAATCCCACTCGGAACCACTCGACAGACCCCGGCTCTGCATCATCACAACTTGGAGGTCGTCGAGTGTACGTCGACAAAACCCTTTCCTGCGCCGATTGCGGTGCAGGCTTCACCTTTACTGCCGGCGAGCAGGAGTTCCATGCTTCGAAGGGCTTCACCAACGAGCCCCGTCGTTGCCCGGCCTGCCGCACGGCGCGTCGTTCCAACCGTGATGGCGGCGGCGGCGGCGGCTTCGGCGGCCCGCGCCAGGGCGGTGGCGGCTTCGGCGGCGGCCAGCGTCGTGAGATGTTCGACGTCCAGTGCGCCGAGTGCGGCAAGATGACCCAGGTCCCCTTCAATCCGCGGGGTGACCGTCCGGTCTACTGCTCCGACTGCTTCCGCTCGTCGGGCTCGTTCTCGGGCTCCGGCAACCGCGGTGGCGGTGGTGGCGGACGCCGCTGGTAGGCGTTCCACGGGCGAGGGTTCGCAGACGCGGCGAGCGTCTCTGACCCTCCTCCCTGTGCAATGCCAGAAGCGAGGCGTGTTGCTTGTGCAGCGCGCCTTGTTTGCGTTCTCGGCCCTTCTCTGCTGCAGCCCCGCGGCGTGGGCCCATCATGTCCCGGTGACGGCCGAGGTCCCCTGGTGGAACGTCTTCCTGTGGGCTGGCGTTGCGCTGCTGCTTGTCGGGGAGGCGGTGTTCCTCGGGGCGTTCCGCGGGCGAGACCAGGGGGAGCGCTTCGGGCGGGTGTGGGCCCTGATGCCCCTCACCGTACTGGCTGGGCTGCTGGTGGCTCGCTATGCGCCGCTGCTGCGCGCGCCCGCCGAGCGCGCTGCCGTGGGGCCGGACGCGTTGCGCGTCGCGGTGGTGGGACGGCAGTGGCAGTGGGACGTGTCGTATCCGCAGGGGGGCGCGGCCTCGGTGGGCGAGATTCATCTGCCTGCAGGTCGTGAGGTCCGGCTCACGCTCTCGTCGAGCGACGTCCTCCACTCGTTCGAGATCCCGTCCCTGCGGGTCCGCCGTGACGTGCTCCCCGGCCGGCCGCAGGAGGTGATGCTCTGCATCGCGCGTCCCGGGCGGTATCCTGTCTATTGCGGAGCGGCCTGCGGGCGTCTGTCGGACGAAATGCCCGGAGTGATTGCAGTCGAGCCCCCTGATGAGTATAATCGGTGGGTCGCTCAGCGACGAGTTCAACCATCGGCAGGCAGAAGATGAGTCCCGAAGCCACTTCAGAAGAGCATCTCCCCGATCGCCCCTACCATCGCTTCGTGCGCGTGAGCGCGGCCTGCGTGGCCGTCATCATCGCCGCGGGCGCGCTGGTCACCACGACACGCACGGGGCTGTCGGTGCCGGACTGGCCCACCACCTTCGGAACCTTCTTCCCTCCCTTCGCCCTCTGGGTGAACGGGGTCGAGTTCGAGCACACCCATCGGCTCATCGCGGGAGTCATCGGACTGTTCACCATGATCTCATGCGTCTGGGTCATCCGGCGAGACGCGCGTCGAGGCGTTCGCTTCCTCGCCGGTGCCGCCATCTGCGCGGTTCTGGTGCAGGCCATGCTGGGCGGGCTCACCGTGCTGCTCAAGCTGCCTCCCGCGGTCTCGGCCTCTCACGGCACGCTGGGCCAGACCTTCTTCTGCCTGATGGTCGCCCTCTCGATGGTCACCTCGCCGAGCTGGGCCGCGGCCGGCCGACGCGAGGCCGATGGCGCCGCGCTTGCGCTGCAGATGCTCTCGGTGATGCTCTTCATCACGGTGTGGTCGCAGCTCGTCATCGGCGCCACCATGCGTCACCTCCACGCAGGGCTGGCCATCCTCGACTTTCCCACCTCGCAGGGGCAGTGGGTGCCCGACTTCGTCAACGTGGGCGTGGCCGTGAACTTCGCCCACCGCATGGGCGCCCTGGTCGTGTTCGTGCTCGCCACCTCGCTGGTCGCGCTCACGCTGGCCCGCTTTCGCGATGACGCCCGCCTCGTGTCGGCCGCCTTGCGCATCGCGGGCCTGGTTGCGCTGCAGGTGACGCTTGGGGCATTCATCGTGTGGACCCACCGCAGCGTCATCGTCACCAGTCTGCACGTGTTGAACGGGGCCCTGGTTCTCGTCTCGGCCCTGGTCATGCTGCTGTGGGCGTTCCGGCTCTACGCCCCCGCCGCCGTGGTGCGCGCGGCGCGGCCCAGGGCGCAGGGGGTCGGCACGCCGGCAGTTCAGGGGGCGGTGTCGTGATCGAGGCGAGCACGACCGAGCCGGTCTCCTCCCTGGTCTCTGACTACGTCGAGCTCACCAAGCCTCGGCTCACGGTGCTTGCCGTGTTCACCACCATCGTCGCGTTCTATCTGGGGTCGCAGCCCCTCGACCTGGTGCTGCTCGGGCACACCCTGCTGGGCACCATCATGATCGCCTCCGGCGCGGCGGCTCTCAACCACGCCTTCGAGCGTGAGGTCGACCAGCGCATGTGGCGCACCCGCAGCCGCCCCATTGCCGCGGGTCGAGTGACGGCGCGCGATGGGGCCCTCTTCGGCGGCCTGCTGGCCACGGTGGGCACAGTGTACCTCTGGCTCGCGGTGAACCCCCTCACCGGCGGGCTCGCCCTGCTGGCCGTGCTGTCGTATGTGCTGGTGTACACCCCGCTCAAGACGCGCACGCCCTTATGCACCGTCGTGGGCGCGGTGCCCGGCGCGCTGCCCTGCATGATGGGGTGGACGGCGGCGCGCGGCCAGATCGGCATGGAGGGGCTCGTGCTCTTCTCGGTGCTCTTCGTCTGGCAGCTGCCGCACTTCCTCGCCATCGCGTGGATGTATCAGGAAGACTACGCGCGCGCGGGGCTGCCCATGCTTACGGTGGTCGAGCCGGACGGTACGAGCACCATCCGCCAGATCATCATCTGGACCCTCACCCTCGTGCCCATCAGCATGACGCCCAGCCTGCTCGGCGTCACCACCCCCGCGTACTTCTTCGTGGCCCTCGTGCTCGGCATCGGGTTTGTGTTGTCGGGGGTGATGCTCGCGGTTCGACCGACCCGCGCAAGCGCGCGTCGGGTGCTGCTCGCGTCGGTCATCTATCTCCCCCTGCTCCAGATTGCCATGCTTCTCGGAAAGGTTCGTTGAGCCGAGTGTGAGGGGGGCTGGCCGTTGATTCGTGCCTGCCCTTTCGCGCTCGAACAAAATTTCACAAAGTCCAGTCGGCTGGAAGGAATTCCAAGCCGTCATCTCCAACCAACCCGGTGCATTCCCGTGCCATCTGGCGCCGCCGCAAGCCCTCCCCGATTGCGTGCGCTACGCCGACCGGCAGCATTCCTCTCGGAAGACCGCTGCACTCACGCGTGAGCGCAGCGTGTCGGGCCGTGCTCCGACATCGGAATAGGTAGGGTACCCGTGAAAACGAAAACCACATCTCTCGCGCACTGGCGCGCCGCAGCCCTCTCCCTGCTGATGGCAGGGGCGGCGATGGCCGCCGGCTGCGGAAACAGCGACAACCAGTCCATCTTCGACACGAAGGGGCCCGTGGCGAGCACTGAGCTCTACACGACGATGATCACGCTCTGGGTGAGCGTGGGCATCTTCGTCGTGGTCGGCTCGGCCCTCGTCTTCGCGCTCGTGCGGTTCCGCGCTCCCGCGGACCTGGGCCCGGAGACCCCGCTCCCCTCGCAATCGCACGGGAACGCCGCCCTTGAGGCCGTGCTGACCCTCGTGTCGATCTGCCTCCTGGTGATCATCGCGTGGCCCACCATCCCCGCCATCTTCAAGCTCGACGCCATGCCCACGGCGGAAGAGAAGCCCGTGATCATCGAGGCCAAGGGCTGGCAGTGGTGGTGGGAGTTCACCTACCTGAACACCAAGAAGAAGGTGTATGTCGGCAACGAGATGCACATCCCCGTCGGGCGTAAGATCCTCCTCCGACTCGAGTCGTCCGACGTGATCCACAGCTTCTGGGTGCCCAAGCTCGGCGGCAAGACCGACGTGATTCCGAACCAGCACAACCAGATGTGGCTGCTGGCCGACCAGAAGGGCGTCTACTACGGCCAGTGCGCTGAGTACTGCGGAACCTCGCACGCCAACATGCGCTTCAAGGTCGTGGCGGGTGACGCCGACGACTTCGAGAAGTGGATCATGCATCAAGACTCAGCCGCGGTCGATCCTCCCGCCGGTTCGCTGGCAGCCCGTGGCAAGGAGATCTTCATCAAGGGCCCCAAGGAAGGCCAGGCCTGCTCTTCGTGCCACATGATCAAAGGCACGCCCGCCGCGGGCATCGTCGGCCCCAACCTCACCCACGTGGGCAGCCGCCTGAACCTGGCTTCCGGGATTCTCGACAACAACGACCACGATCTCAAGATGTGGCTGCACGATCCCGGCGCGGTGAAGCCGGGCAACCACATGGCCACGATGGCCATGCCTCCCCTCCATCTCTCTGACGACGAGGTCAACGCCCTCGCCGCCTATCTCGAAATGTTGAAGTAGGTTCGAGCCGATGACTGTAAACGCACACCCACAATCCGCCATCCTCGGCATCCCTCGACCCACCGCTGAGCGCGGTCTGGTCAGCTGGCTCACCACCGTCGACCACAAGCGCATCGGCATCCTCTACGGCATCACGGCGCTCTTCTGGTTCTTCTGGGGCGGTCTCGAGGCGGTGCTCATCCGCACGCAGCTGGCCTTCCCCAACGGTCAGGTGGTGAGCGCCGACACCTACAACGAGCTGTTCACGATGCACGGCACCACGATGATCTTCCTCGTGGTGATGCCGCTGTCGGCGGCGTTCTTCAACTACCTCATCCCCCTCATGATCGGGGCCCGTGACGTGGCCTTCCCGCGTCTGAACGCCTTCAGCTACTGGATGTACTTCTTCGGAGGCATCTTCCTGAACACCAGCTGGTTCGTGGGGCAGGCCCCCAACGGCGGGTGGTTCGGCTACGCAAGCCTCACCGAGCATCCCTGGAGCGACATGTACAAGGCGGGGACGCTGCTCACCCACCACGGCATCGACTTCTGGACCATCGGCCTCCAGATTCTCGGCATCTCGTCGGTGGTGGCGTCGCTGAACTTCATCGTCACCATCATCAACATGCGCGCGCCCGGCATGACCATGATGCGGCTGCCCGTGTTCGTGTGGATGACGCTGGTCACGGCGTTCCTGGTGATTCTCGCCTTCCCGTTCATCACCATCGCGCTCCTCGAGCTCACCTTCGACCGACAGTTCGACACGATGTTCTTCAACGCGACCAAGGGCGGCTTCCCCATCTACTGGCAGCATCTCTTCTGGGTCTTCGGACACCCTGAGGTCTACATCCTCATCCTCCCCGCCATGGGAATCGTCTCCGAGATCCTGCCCGTGTTCTCGCGCAAGCCGCTGTTCGGCTACCCCGTGGTGGTCTTCTCGGGCGCGGCCATCGGATTCATGGGCTTCACCGTGTGGAGCCATCACATGTTCACGACGGGCATGGGCGCCATCGCAAATGCCGCCTTCTCGCTCACCACCATGGCCATTGCGGTGCCCACGGGCGTGAAGATCTTCAACTGGGTGGGCACGCTGTGGGGCGGCCAGATCCGCTTCAAGGTGCCGCTGCTCTACGCCGTGGGCTTCATCTCGATGTTCATGATCGGTGGGTTCAGTGGTCTCATGCACTCGTCACCCCCCGGTGACGCCCAGCAGCAGGACACCTACTTCATCGTGGCCCACTTCCACTACGTGCTCATCGGCGGCAGCCTGTTCGCTCTCTTCGGCGGCATCTACTACTGGTTCCCCAAGTTCACGGGGCGCCTGACCTGCGAGAAGATGGGCAGGTTCGGGTTCTGGCTCCTCTTCGTGGGCTTCAATGTGACCTTCTTCCCGATGCACTGGCTGGGCCTCAACGGCATGCCGCGCCGCATCTACACCTATCCCGCCGACATGGGCTGGAACTTCTGGAACCTGATCTGCACCATCGGGGTGTACACGATGCTGCTCGCGTTCCTGGTCATCCTCCACGATCTCTTGAACGGGTACAAGCGCGGGGCCATCGCCTCGAACGACCCGTGGGATGGCCGTACCCTCGAGTGGACCATCTCCTCTCCTCCCCCGGTGTACAACTTTGCCACCGTGCCCGTGGTGCACTCGCGTGACGAGCTCTGGTATCGCAAGTATCCGGAGGCCTTCCACGACGAGGCGGGGCATGAGGCTCCCGCCCACGGCGACGACCACGGCCATCATGACGCGCACGGCATCCACATGCCGGGCCAGTCGTGGTTCCCGCTGCTCGCTTCCTTCGGTTTC
>RGZZ01000106.1 GCA_010028905.1 Pseudomonadota bacterium
CCGATTCCTGTCGCCCGAGCGCCTCCCCGGCGTGGTGATGTGGCTGGGCGTGGGGGCGTCCCTGGTCTTCCTGTTCATCGCCCTGGCCATCCGCCATCAGTACCTGAACACGCTGGTGCACGGCCTGAAAGACTACCGTCTCGACTTCGAAGACGTCAATCTCGAGCTCGACAAGGTGAAGGACGACGAGCTCCACGAGATGCTCCCCCAGATCGAGGACGCCGACGACCCCGGCAGCGTGGCCATCGTGACCCGCATCCTGGGGGTCCTTGCCTCACGAGGCGCCCTTGAACCGGTGGTGGGGAAGGTGTCGCACACCAATCCGGAAGTGCAGATCGCCGCCATCAACGTGCTCTCCGGACGCGCGCTGAAGAGTGGCCGTCCCCGTCTCGACGATACGCTCGAGCAGCGTCTGGAGGCCGCGCTGAACACGGTCGTGGAGGAGGTCGCGGCCCATCCCGAAGCGAGAGCCCGCGCCCTCGAAGCCCTGTCGGTCCGGCGTCGCCCCCTCTCTGCGGAGCGCTATCTCGCCGATGGCGCGCCCGAGGTACGGGCGGCCGCGGCCACCCTCCTGGTGAGCGATGCCCAGCGCGCCGACGAGCTCGGCGTGTGGGAGGTCATCGACAGCATGCTCAGCGATGGGCAGGCCGAGGTGCGAACCGCCATCCTGCGCCGCCTGCCCGTCGATCAAGCCGCGTGCCGCAACCTCATCCTGGCCCACGTGCACGACGAGGACGCCGACGTCCGGCAGGCGGTGATCGAGCAGATCCTTCGTCTTGATCCCACCGCGGACGAGGTGACAGAACGCGTGCAGCCCCTGCTCACCGACCGCAACGAGGAGGTTCGAGCCGCCATGGTGCGGTTCCTGAGCCGCTCGGGCAAGAAGGCGCTGCTCGGCGATCTGGCCGCCCGCCTGCACGATGACGCCATCGTGGTGCGCAGGGCCGCGGTCGAGACCCTGCGTCGCTGGGGCGACCAGGTCGTGCCGCACGTGGAACCGTTCCTCGACGCGCCGTCGACGCATACGGTCGACGCGACCCTGGCACTTCTCGGCGGGCTCCCCTCCAAGGAGGTCCGCGACAAGATGCGCACCTGGCTGCTGCATCGCCTCGATCTGGCCCACGACGCCGTGATCGCTGAATGCGTCATGCCGGCCGTGATGCGCGCCGTCACCACCCGCCTCGATCCGATGGACGCCTTGGGCCTGGAGAGCGCCAGGGTGACCACCGAGCCCCTGGCCATCCTGGCCCTGCGCGATTTCGTGGGGCGCGTGGTGCAGCACGTGCTCGAAGGTCTCGAATCCCTCGAAGACCCCACGGTCATCCGCAACATCCGCCGCTGTCTCGAGACCAGCCTGCGCCAGGCCAGGGGCGATGCCATGGAGGCCCTGTCGAATCTGCGCGAGCAGGCCGTGGCCCGGGGGTTGCTGCTGCTGCTCGACGATGGATCCCCTGAAGAGCGCCTGACCGTGTCACTAGGCTACCGACATCTCGCCGCGGCGCCGCCGTGGGAGCGGATCTCTGACGGGCTGCTCTGCCACCCCGATCGCTGGATCCGCGTGGCCAGCGCGATCCTGGCCGAGCAGACCGAGCCTGGAAGCGGAGGAAGGGAGTATCTCAAGACGGAAGAGTACGCCGTCATGAAGCACCTTCTGTTCCTGAAGAAGGTCCCGCTCTTCGGTCAGATGTCGCTCGAGCAGATCGAGGTCATCAGCCGCATCGTCAACGAGGTGAACTACTACCGGGGCGAGGTCATCTTCAAGGAGAGCGAGATCGGCGACAAGCTCTACATCATCGCGGAAGGCAAGGTCAGCGTGGTGAAGGGGCATCGCACTGCGGGCGAGGTCACCCTCGCCACCCTCAAGGAGACCGACTACTTCGGCGAGATGTCGGTGCTCGACAATGAGCCGCGCAGCGCCACCATCGTGGTCGACGAAGATTCGCGCCTGCTCTCCATCAGCGGAGAGAAGCTTCGCGACATCGTGCATCAGAAGCCCGAGATCGCCTTCGAGATCTTCAAGGTGCTGTCGACACGCCTGCGACGCGCCGATCAGAAGCTCGCCGAGATGGCCCGCGATGCCCGAAACGTTTGATCCGGGAGGCCTGGCCAGCGGGCCGGCCTGCGTGCAGACCCTGCGCGCCGAGTATGACATCCGGGTGAGCCAGCGCCTGGGTGCGCGCATCGTCGCCCTGGCGCGCAACCGCATCCAGCTCTCCCTCGCGCTCATCGAGATGGCCCCTCCCGCTTCAGAGCTGGAAGGCGCCCTTCTCCAGGAGGCCTGGACCCGGTGCACGTCGATCTCCGAGGCAACCCCCCTCATCGACCCGTGGGGCTGCGCCGTGGACGAAGATGGCCTCTTGAAGCTGGTGACGCCAGATGAGACAGACGCCCCCCCTCCGTCGATGACCCATTCCCAGCGCCCGCTCGACAGTGCAAAGCCAGATCCCGCGCCACCCGCGCCCGCTCCTCACGGCGCCCCCCTCGTCACGACCGATCGCCCCGCACTGGCGCCGGCCCTCGTGGGCGCGTCCCACGGCCTCACGGCGACCCGCACGAGCGACGATGATACCCCCTGGAGCGACGACCGCCTGCGCGACGCGGCGCGCACCCTCTTCGATGCCGAGGACCCGACAGAGCTCGTGGAATCGCTGCGGCGGGTCTTTCGCGCCGCCTTGGCGAGCAGCGTGGATCCCGTTCCCTTGCTGGTCGGTGCGCTGCGTCGACGCAAGCGCGTGCTCGCGGTCGAAGTGGGGGCACTGGTGAAGGCCCACCTCGATCGCGAGACCGGACGCGCCATCGAAGACCTGCACGGCGATGACGAGGCGCGCGTTCGCGACGGTGTGCACGTGCTCATGCATCGGCCGGCTGGAGCCCCCCTCTCCGCCCTGACGCTGCCCGCACTGACGCCGCTGCTGAACGAGCCACGACCGTTGCGCCAGATCATTGCAGACCTTGTAAACGCGCCCCAGCTCGTCGAGAGCGATGGCGCGCTGCTCGAGCCCTTCACCGACGCCCTGCTCGATCAGCTCACCGAGCTCGAGGCCTCAGAGCGGTACGCGCTGTCCCGCTTCCTCCTCGCCGTTCACGCGCGCTGGCCAGACCTTGCCGATGTTCTGCTGGGCCGCCTGGGCGCCACAGTCGATCTGCACATGCAGGCCTGGTACGGCAATGTGCTCGCCCGCATGCCGCTTGCGGAGCGAGAGCGCGCCCGCCTGGTCGACGCCCTGGTCGATCTGTTCGTGCGCCACGGCAGCGACGTGGCCCTGGCCGAGCGCCTCAAGATCACGTTCACCCATCTGGGAGCCGAGCCCCTCGCCCGCCTGACCGAGACAGCGCAGACCATCAGCAGCCCGATGGTGCGAAGCTACGTCGTCGACCTCTGGACCAGCTATCTGAGCGGAGGCCACACCCACCCACCGAAGACGGTGCTGGCCACGTTCCTTGCAAGCGAGATGGCGGCGCGAAACCGAACCGCGCTGCTGGCGATGATCCGCGCGCGCGACCTCACAGCGGGCCGTGTAGATCTGCTTGCCCTGCCCGAG
Organism: Pseudomonadota bacterium; assembly: GCA_010028905.1. Taxonomy (NCBI): domain Bacteria; kingdom Pseudomonadati; phylum Pseudomonadota; species Pseudomonadota bacterium. Next base: position 3,543 of record RGZZ01000106.1, read on the forward strand.
CTCCAAATGTGTCTGGCGGATGACGAGACGCTGCGAGACATGGTGGTGACCACGCTGCTCGATGAGGTGCTGCACCTCGAGGACCCGGACGACCTGCTGGTGCTCGAGTTCCTCGCGCGCCTGGGGCGGTCGTCGGTGGAAGCCGCATTCGAGCGTTCCCGTGAGGAAGCCGCCCTCGACTCCCGCGCTGCCCCCCACCGCTTCCGCGTGTTCGCCTACGTGGCGTCGCGCCAGCCTCCCGCACCGTGGCTCGCGGAGATGGGAGAGGTGGCGAAGGGCTGGCCGTTCCTGCGGCGCACGCAGCTTCCCCTGACGCTGACCGGCATGGGCTTGCTCGGGCGCATTCCCGGACTGTCTGAGGAGACGCTGCAAGGCCTGATCACCCACCTTCTCCCAGATGACGTCACCACGGGCGTAACGTGGCCGCAAGCGAGGGTACGGGGCGTGCTCGAGCTCTACGAGAGCGTCACCTGCCCGCCCGCGCTCCGCGAGCAGGTCGAGACCCGTCTCGAGCAGATCGTGGCGGCGGAGGCGCTGCCCCGAGAGCTCCTCGTGGCAGCCCTGATGGGCATCGACACGCTGGTGGGACGGGCGGAACCTCCGTTGCGGGTCGACGCGCTGACCGTTACCCTTGCACGCATGGTGCTGCGCAAGAGCCGGGAGACGAGCCTGGAGAGCGTGCTCAGCGAGGCGCTGCGCGATGACACCGAGGGGTATGGTGTTCGCCTGCCTGAGGCCTGGAGCAAGGAGGAGCGCGATCTCGCGCTCACCATCCTGGGGAAGATCGCCGCCCACCCGGCCGTGAGCGAGAACCTGCATCGCATGATCACGGCCCGTCTGGCCGGCTTCACCGAGGACTGGCTCGACGCCCACGAGCGGGGGGAGAACCTGTACCTGCACCGCGACACGCCGCTGTGGAAGATCATGACCGATCTGCTGGCCCAGCGCGAGACCGAGCACACGGTGGAAGCCGTGGTGCGCGTGGGGCTGCGCGCGCTCGAGGTGCACCGTCACGCGCCCGCGAACCTGGCGCTCGAGCGGCGGGAAGACGTGCTTCGACTTCTGGGGCTGCTCGCGTGGCTCGCCCCGCAGGAGCCGGTAGAGGTTCGCGGCAGCCTGTCCATCGACATCCCGAAGACCGCACTCACCACGCTCATCACGATGGGCTCGCGAGAGAACGAGAACGCGCTGCTGATTCTGCGCGAGATCGAGGAACGCGTGCCCGACCGTCTCCGCGGGCAGCTCGAGACGTTCATGACGCTGCAGCGTCGGAGAAAGGCCCACGCATGAACCTCGAGAGCAAGCCGGTCGATCTCGACGAGCTCCTGCAGACCGCGGCACTGGCCGGGGCCACCGATGTGCTGCTGTCACCCGCGCCGCATCTGGGGAAGCTCATCGTGCGGGCGGCCTCCGTCACGATCATGTCGCGGGTGGTGGAACCGGGGTTGCTGCGATCGCTGTCGACCCAGCTCGGGTTGCGCACGGGCCAGCCGGCCCTGCTCGGGGCTGGCTCGCCGGGCCTCGACGCCTCGCTGGCGTCGTTCGAGCTGAAGGTCCGCGATGTCGACATGCGGGTCCGGGTGATCTGCACTCCAACGCCCAACGGTCCGGTGGTGCGGCTGCGACTTCAATCGCGTGATCTGCTGCGGCAGGCACTCGAGCAGTTCCGCGCGGGACGCTTCGGAGCGCTCGAGGTGCTTCGCGTGCTTGAAGAGCGCGATGGCGTCATCTTCGTGGCCGGTCCAACCAGCAGCGGCAAGACCAGTGCGCTGCATCACCTCGTGGCATGCATGCCCACGCAGCGCGCAGTGGCGGTGATGAGTGAGGCCGAGGAGCTGCCGCTGCCACACCTGGGAGCTGTGCAATCGAACGAGGCTGAGGTCGTGGCCATCGACGAGATCGACGAGACCGAGAAGATCGCCACGGCCATGCGTCTGGGGCGTCGACAGCTGGTTCTCGCCACATTGACGTGTCCCACGCTCGAGCTCGCCCTGCGGCGCATACGTGGAACCTGCGACGACCTGGAACCGCTCGTGGGCGTCCTGCGGGTCGACTGGCGCGGCGATGAGGCCATTCGGGTCGCGGCGTACCGATGGTTCGGGTTGGAGGGGCGCGCGCCTGAAGCGCGAATTCCGCGGGCACTGGTCGATCGCATGCACGATCTCGAGGCCTTTCAGGCGCTCGGAAGGCTGGAGGCCCAATGACCCGTTCCCCCCAGATCAATGCCGTCCTCGAGGGTGCTCGCGCTCGTGCCGCCGGACGCACCGCGCCGGAGCTGAAAACCGCTCTCGAACAAGCCGAGCAGATGCTCACACAGGTTCAGCGCGTGTTCGAGGGGCAGGTGCGATTTCGTGAGCGCACCGACGTTCTGAAGATCCAGAAGCCTCGGGTCGAATCGGCGCTGACGCGCATGCGCGAGGCGCTGGCCTCGATTCGGGCCGAGCGGTTCGACAGCGGCGCCGACGCGCTGCAGATGTGGTTCAACACGTTCACCGAAGCCATGGACGCGCTGAAGGCCGAGGAGACGGGGCAGCCCACCTACAGTCGCAGCCCCTACTTGAACATCTTGATGCGGCTGGCCGTTGGGGCCTCGCGACGAACCATCGCCCCCGAGGCATTGCAACAGGGCTTGAGCGAGCTGCTCATCCACCACCGTCGCGTGACCGCCGAGCTCGACAAGGTGGTGCGTCCCGGCAGCGAGGCGGCGCAGTACGGGCAGCGACGCGACGAGATCATGCAGCACGCCCAGATCATCGATCGCAGCCTGGTCGAGGCGCAGCGCCAGCTCTCTGCCAGTGCGCTGGCCGCCATTCCCCAGACCCTGCGGGCGGCATGTGCCGCGGCCGATGCTCTCACTGCCATCCAAGACGACTTCAAGAGCGCCGAGGAAGCGGCCCGCCATCGCCCCTGCTTCCGCTGCGGGGCCGACAACCCGCGCACGGTGCGCCACTGCGTCAAATGCCAGGCCATGTTGCCTCCGATGCCGGTGAGCGATGACGACCTCGCTGCCGTCGACGTGACACTCGAGGAAGGGCAGGCCCGCACCCGAGGTCACGCCCGCACCGAGCTCTCGGTGAAGCTCGAGGACGCGGCGCATGCCGTGCGTGAGGGCCGAATCGACGCCTCCGCGTTCGCGCGGGTGCTCGATGAGGCGCAAGATCGGCTCGACAAAGCGCGCCAAGGCTTCGCTGCGCTGCAGGTGCCGCCCAATTCCAGCGATGAAGAGCGCGAGGCTGCAGCCCAGGCAGGTGAGGCCATGCAGACCGCGTTCGCCCAGTTCGACGAGGGCCTGCAGCGCATGCGCGCCTACCTCCACGACGGCAACACAGCCACGCTCGAGCACGGTCTGGAGGCGGCGCTGACGGGCGGAGACACCCTCGCGGCCTTTAGCGAACTGGCGAAGCCGCAGCGCTGAGCCAGGCCGATCTGAAGGCAAAGCCGTAGCGCTGCGCCATTCCACACCGATCCGCGATGTGAACATCTCACAACGATGTTGCATGCGCATTGCGCCCCATCTTAGAATCACAGTGTGATGATGATTTCACGAACACTGGCCAGCCCCCGATGGCCAGCAGTCCAGGCGAGCGGCCTCCAGGGCCTGACGCACGCAGGCGGTAGCACCCCGCTCACACCTGCGCGCGAAACCGCGACGGTGACGAAGACGACGGCCTCGACGGCGACAGCCAGGAAGCCCGCCGCACGAGCCGAACACGGCGAGACCTCCCCCTCTCCCTCCTCAGGGAAGACCTCAGGGAAGGGCCGTGTCCGCGCCCACCGCGAGCCGCTCTGGAAGCGCATCGCCCACTATGTGCTCAACAGCACCCACGTCGTGGTGGAAGCCCTCGAGGCTGCCCACGTGGTCGCCGGGCTGGCGGTCGGCGGAGCCGTGGGCGCTGGCATCGTGAGCGTGGGCATGACGAGCCTGGGCGCCTCCCAGCTGGTCAACGGCATACGTGACAAGTCTGGCGAAGAGGTTGTCGAGGGAGCCGGCGGCATTCTCGTGGGTGCCAAGAGCGGCCTCGAGATGATCGCCCTGAGCGGTGCGCGAGAGTCGAGCGCGCTGCACTCCCTGGCCCACGACATCCACCCCTGGCTTGCCCCCCTCGGCGTCGCCCACGGCACGCTCGAGGTCGCACTGGGCGCGCGTCGCGTCTACACGGGCGTGCGCGATGGCCAGCTTGGGAAGACCGTTTCCGGGCTCCTGACCGTCGGTCTCGGAGCCTCCGTCTGCGCGGCCTCTCTTGGCGGAGGGTTGCCCGCCGTGGTCGCGTCGGGGCTGTTCCTCGCGGGTCGCATCGGGTGGGAGGAAGCCGCCAAGGTGAGCAGCGCTGGCCCGGGGCTCAACGCCCATCTGCACGGCCCGAAGGCCTGGCGCCTCCTCAACTGATCCCCGCGTCGAAGCGCGCTTCGCGTCTCTGCAGGCTTCGCGTCTCCGCGCGCTCCGTGTCTCTGCAGGATCAGCATCCCTGATCGCTCACCACGTCCAGACCCCTGTGCGCCTGTGCGTCTGCGCGCCTGCGCAGCCGTCTCTCCGCGCCCCCGCAACGCGCAGCACCTCGTGCGCACGTTCCGACGGAACGCAAACGGCGCCCGCGAAGGCGCCGCTCTGCTCAGGTAGTGCGACCGCGAGGGCCTACCAGCCGAAACCGCCATAGAAGGGCGAGTTGTATCCCATGTTCCAGCCGATCTGGCTGCCCACGCCGGAACCGATCATTCCGCCCGTGAATCCGCCGAGCATCGAGCCGATGCCCATTCCAGCGGGACCACCCAGGGCGCCGCCCAGCATTCCGCCGAGGCCCATTCCGAGGCCACCGCCGACCATTCCGCCCGCGAAGCCGCCCATCGAGGCGCCCATCATTCCGCCGGCAACATTGCCCATGCCGTACATGTAGGGCATTCCCATGCCCATTCCCATGCCCATCATCGGCATTCCGGCGCCCATCATCGGCACACCGAAGGCCATCGGCGGCATTCCGTACATCACGCTACCCATTCCAAACATCGTGTAGACCCTCCGTGCGTCTTGGTGGTTGATTTCAACTCTTGTGTTGGTCTATAACGACCCCTGTCACCCCAGTCTAGCACGGCCATGTTAACAGGATGTTTCCGGCCCGGCACTGTATAGCCCTCGCGTGAAGACACCGAAGAACCTTCTTGCCGAACGAGTTGCCGTGGCGTTCGCGGCCGCATTTCCCGAGGTGGAGGCCCCTGCGCGCGACCTGGTCGTGCCCGCGGCGCGGCCCGAGCACGGAGACTATCAGTGCAACCAGGCCCTGGGGCTTGCGAAGCAGCTGGGAAGCAAGCCTCGCGACGTCGCCGCCCGCCTTGTCGAGCACCTGAACGTCGACGACATCTGCCTCGCTCCCGAGATTGCGGGGCCTGGCTTCATCAACCTGCGCCTCTCTCCATTCTGGGTGGGAGCGTGTGTTGGGTCACGCGCCGGCGACGAGCGCCTCGGCGTCTCGCCGGTCGATCCCCCGCGCACCATCGTGCTCGACTACTCGTCGCCCAACGTGGCCAAGCCCATGCACGTGGGCCACATCCGCAGCACGGTCATCGGCGACGCCCTGGCCCGCACCCTGCGCTTCCTCGGTCATCAGGTCATTGCAGACAATCACATCGGTGACTGGGGCACGCAGTTCGGCATGATCCTGCTCGGCTACAAGGAACTGGCCGACGAGGCCGCCCTGAAAGCCGACCCGGTGAGCGAGCTGAAGCGCATCTACCGCGCGGTGAACGCGCGGGCCAAGACCGACGAATCGTATCGCGAGCGCGCCACGCAAGAGGTGGTGAAGCTGCAGGCCGAAGATCCGGAGCAGATGCGCATCTGGCGCGAGATCATCGCCCTCAGCCGCGAGGTTGCCGAGGAGATCTACGCGCGCCTCGGGGTGCGCTTCGACGTGTGGCACGGCGAGAGCTACTACAACACCATGCTCGGCCCCGTGGTCGATGAGCTGCTCGAAAGAGGCATTGCGCGCGTCGATCAGGGCGCGGCCGTTGTGTTCTTCGACGGGCCAGACGACCCGCCAGCCCTGGCCGACAAGCCCATGATCGTGCGCAAGCGAGACGGCGCGGCTCTCTACTCGACCAGCGATCTGGCCGCCATCAAGTACCGCCATGAGACCTGGAAGCCAGACGACATGCTCTACGTGGTCGACGGCCGCCAGCAAGACCACTTCCGTCAGGTGTTCGCCACTGCGCGCAAGTGGGGCTACACCCACAGCCGCTACGAGCACATCTGGTTTGGCACCATCCAGGGACCGGACGGCAAGCCGTTCAAGACCCGGGAAGGCGACACGCCCGAGCTCTCCGACCTGCTCGATGAGGCTGAGGAGCGCGCCCGCGCCATCGTGGCAGAGAAGAACCCGGACCTGCCCCCGGAGCGTCAGCGCGAGGTCGCGCGCGTGGTGGGGCTGGGCGCCGTGAAGTACTCCGATCTGGCCCAGGCGCGCACCAGCGACTACGCCTTCTCCTGGGACCGGATGCTCGCCATGCAGGGCAACACGGCGCCCTACATGCAGTACGCGTACGTGCGCATCTGCTCCATCATCGACAAGGCCGGCGTCGACGTGACCACCCTGAACGCCCCTGCGCAGCTCACTGAGGCCGCCGAGCTGGCCCTTGCCAAGACGCTGCTGCGCTTCGGCGACGCCCTCGATGACACTGCCGCCACCTATCGGCCCAACGTGCTCACCACCTACCTCTTCGAGGTGGCGAGTGCATTCTCGACCTTCTACGAGCAGTGCCCGGTCGTCTCCGCCGAGGGGCCTCAGCGACTCTCGCGACTCACCCTGTGCCGGCTCACCGCCCGCACGCTCGAGCGCGGACTCGATCTGCTGGGCATCGAGACCCTGCCGCGCATGTGAGTCCCCAGGCGCCGACAAATCGCACCCGAGGTTGCGCACCCGCTGGAGCGCAGGCGCTGCACCTCGAACCTCTCCAAGGGCAGAAGGAAACCCTCGGCGTCCCCGAATTCCCTTCCTGAAAGCGAGGGCTCGCATGAAGAAGATCTGGCTCACCCTGCTGATCGTGCTCACCTTCGCCGGCGGCGCGCTGGCCCAGGGCGGCGACTCCGCCGACCCGTACGCGCACGTCGACAGCGACGCGGAGGGCCAGGCCCTGCTCAGCGACGTTCGCACCCGGCTGCTGGCCCTGTATGGGCTGGGCTTGAGCCAGCCCGTGGTGCTCCATCTGGCCGACGGCCCCGCCATGGACGCGCTCATGGCAAGCAGCCCCTACAAGGGCGCCGAGATCGGTCTGCACCGCATGGGAAGAGACGGAATCCACCACATCTACGTGTTGAAAGGCGAGAGCCGCGACACGGCCGGCGGGATTCTGGCGCACGAGTACACCCATGCCTGGCAGAGCGAGCGCTGCCCGAGACGTCAGGAGCAGGCCCTCATCGAGGGATTTGCCATGTGGGTGCAGTGCAAGTACCTGCAGAACGTGGGGGCCTACGCGTCTGCGCGCAACATCACCGAGCGCATGGCCGACGTGGTCTACGGTGTTGGCCTGAAGGCGATGCTGGCGTGGGAAGACGAGATCGGAGACCGAGCGCTGGTGCAGCGCGTCCAGCAGGTCAGCGCGCTGTCCGAGGGTGCAAAGCCCTAGAGGCGCGGTTGCCCCACCCCTCGACCCATCGCCTCCGTTCCATCTCCACCAGATTCGACGACCAGGGTCTGGGTGCGGCGCTCACAGCTCCCACGAGAAGATGCTGCGAATGTTCACCGGCGCGCTGCCACGCAGCGGAATCGCGGGCCCGATGTTGAGGCGGGTTCTGCGGCTCAGCTGCCAGTACACGCCCGGGATGAGCTCTCGCAGCCGCTCGACCTCGTTGTTCTTGATCTCGAGACCGAGGGTGACGGTGCGGGAGACCGGATAGCTGGCGGCAACGGTGTACTCGAACATGGTCTGCTCTCCGGGGCGCAGGCTCTTCTCCCAGTTCAGGTTTGTCGTCACGTTGAGCAGACCGATGTCCTTCGAGAGGATGAGCTTGCCCTCGATGCGGTCGGCCCCGCCCGCGATGGTGGCTTTCTCGTATTCCACGTACAGCGTGGGATCGACCGGCAGTGTGCGGTACGGTGCGAGACGATAGCGCAGCTCGAGCTTGGTTGCGTTGAAGCGCGTGCCGCCGCCCTCGCCCTCGTTGCCCCAGACCCCGTACACCCCTGTGGTGAAGCGATCGGTGACCCCGTACTCGACCTCGATCTGGTGCTCAGGAAGGCCGCGGTCATACCAGCCGTTGTAGACCTCGAACTCGATCTCTCCCTGACGCGGCGTCCAGTACGGGTAGGTCTCCAGGTAGTCCCGCTTGTCTGCCCGGGCGGGCACGACACAGGTCAGCAGGGCAACAGCAACCAGCGCGCAGCGCAAGATGAAGACACAAGGTCTTCGAACGTCAGCGGGCAGACAAGACATGGAGACTCCTCCGGTACAGTTGAAACTGAGTGAAATTGACAACCATTGTCATCTGAAGGTCAAAAAAAACAGGCTGCACGCTCACTTGAAGCACTCCGAGTTGGGCTTCCCGCAGTTGCAGAGATCGCACCGCTCCTGTGCTTCGCGGGCCGAATCGATCTGCATGCGGCAACCGCAGTGAACGCATCTTCCACGCAAGGGAAAATGCTTTCCCCCGCCGTCTTCAGAGACGCGAAGAGAAGAGACCTTGAGAGCGCTGCTCCCTTGAAACGGCACCGTCTCGCCCACGAGCTCGACCGTCTTGACGCCGCTCTGCCGGGCGACCGCATCGACCTGCGGATCATCGATCAGGGGAACACGCTTCCCCGCGGCGTCTTGAATGGCATAGCGGCAACCGCTTCCGGACTCGGCTGGCACAAGCCTGCCCCGCACGACCGGCACCCCTGCCGAGCAGGCCCCGTGAGCGGCCTTCGGAGAAGCCGGCGCGCCAGGATCGGCTTGCACGGGCGCAAGAGCCGACGCACCCATGAGCCAGATGAAGGCCGTCAGAAGGGCAAGGAGACGAGGTCTGGAGCGCGGAGTGTTGAGCAAGGGATCCTCGGGCTGAGATTCTGGCCGTGGATATTGAAAGTCATTTTCAAAACGGCGCTCCAAATATAGACGAACACGCCGCTGCTGTCAAGCAATCCCCACGGCAGGCCGAGAATCGCCAGCATCCTGCGCCATCCCGATCCCGGGCGTCCGTGCCCTCGAAACAGGGGTCACGCTTGCGCATCAAACAGAAATCCCCCTCGCGCATTCCGCGTCAGAGGGGGACTTCCGCGCTCCCGTGCACCTGCACGGGAGCCAGATCGACGCAACTCCCCCCGCCCGCTCTTTC
>RGZZ01000107.1 GCA_010028905.1 Pseudomonadota bacterium
CGACCGCGGTACACGCGGTCTCGAACCGTTCCTTCCAACCGCCTCTTACCAGAGTGTACGGCCGCTGTCTCGCCTCGAGGGCGCCACGAAAGCGAGCCATCCACCCTCCACGGTCGTCCGGCTGGTCCCGCAGGGGGTCGGCGACCCACGGCACGTCGACGTCGAGCAGGAGGGTGAGGTCGTAGGTGCGTCGATCGGCTTCCCGGCGAACCGCCTCGGGGCAGGCGCCGAAGTAGAAGTCGCTGTAGAGCGTGGTGGTGACGAGATCGGTGTCGATGAACACCACACGTCGAGCCAGGGTGGCGGCCGCGTCTTCGGTGCGGGCGTGCCCTTTTGCGATCTCGGGGATGTCTTCGGCGATGACGAAGCTCTCCGGCGTGGGAAGAACCCGTTCAGCGTTCGCGCGGTCGAGATAGGGGCGGGCGTACTCGGGCACCCAGATCGTGTCGTAGTGCTCGGCCAGCTGTCGTGTCAGAGTGGTCTTGCCCGTCGACTCCGGGCCGTACACGCACACCCGCCGCACGTGCCAGGGCCGTGCCGGCCAGGCGATGAGATCCCAGGCGCCGTCGGGGTCACGCCGCACCCGGGTGGCGCTCACGGGCACGGTCGAACGGTCGAGGTCGACGCATACATGGCGGGCTGCGCCGAGCTCGAGGGCGAGCCGGTCGCCGTAGGTCTCTGATGAGAACACCACCTCGATGGGGTGTGGCAGCACCCGCAGCAGCGAGGCGCGCCAGATTTCCCAGAACCGCGGGTGCTCGTGCGGATGCTGCGGGTTCTCGTCTGTGAGATGGACGACGCGCGCCTCGGGGAAGAGCGCCCGCATCCAGGCGCAGCGCAGCGACCCGGGAATGGGTTCCTCGCGCAGCGTGCCCACCACGATGGTGAGGTCGTCGCACTGACGCATGGCCTCACGGATCAGGTGAATGTGCCCGCGGTGGGGCGGCATGAACTTCCCCAGCACCATGCCACGCATCACGAACAGCCTTCGCTTCGCCTGGATGCGTCTCTCACGGGGTGTCCTCGACCGCGGCGAGCACGCGCTGCCAGCGTCGAAGACCCTGCACGGCGAGACAGAGGAAGACGGCGTAGAGCACGGCGGTGAGGTAGAGCGCCTTGTACTGGTACATCCAGATCGAGATCACGTCGACCACAATCCAGAGCATCCAGTTCTCGATGCGCTTGAACGAGAGCAGGTACTGCGCGATGAGGCTCATCACCGTCTGGGTCGAGTCGACCCACGGCAGGCTGGCATCGGTGTAGCGGTACAGCGTGTGGGCCAGCAGCGCCGTGCCTGCTGCGAACATCGCCAGCAGGGCCAGGCGGGTTCGAGGTGGGGTGCGTGACACCACGAGCGGTTCGTGGTCGTCATCGCCGCGCGCCCACGCAAGCCAGCCGTATATCTGGAGAGCGATGAACACCCCCTGCAGCCCCATGTCGGCGTACAGCCGGCTCTTGAAGAAGACCACCACGTAGAGCGCCGCGCTCACCAGGCCCGTGGGCCAGCACGCCATGTGCTCGCGCACCGTGAGCCATACGCAGGCGAACCCCGTGAGCGCCGCGCCCCACTCGAGCGCGCTCGTGGCAGCGATCTGGGAGATCAGCGTCTCGATCACGCGTCCCCCTCGAGCCCGATCGTGCGCGGTGACCCAGCGCCACCAGAGCGGCTGTACTGTATCCACTTGCCGTCGAGACCTTCGTCGCGCGTGATCGTGATCGATGCGTCGGCTCCGAGAGCGCTTCGCAGCGCGAGCGCGATGGCCGCTTCGTCGACTGTTCCGGTGTAGCGGAACGAAAGCCCTTCTTGCTCGTCCTGGTGAAGCGCGAATCGTGACAGGGCGATGTCGCGCAGCGCGTGGGTGATGTCGATGTTGTTCACCGGACGGCCGTCGCTGGCGGTGAACACCACGGGAGGGCGACCCTCGAGCCCATCGATGTAGACCCCGTCGGGCGCGCAGCGAAGCACGCCGTGGTCACCGGTGCGATAGCGAAGCAGCGGCAGGAAGGGGTTGTTCCCCCCGCTCAGCACGATCTCTCCCCGCACCCCTGGAGGGCAGGCTGCGCCGTTGCCATCGACGATCTCGACGAACAGATCCGGACGTAGAAGGCGGTGCCCGCGGGATGTTGCCACGGCCACGTAGCGGCACTCGGTGAGCGAGTAGACATCGAGCACGGGGCAGCCGAAGTGCCCCTCGAGCCGTGCACGGGTGCCGGGGAGCAGGGTCATGGCCGTCGACAGCAGGGCCTTGGGGCGGGTCTTCAGATCGAGTGCGGCCAGGGCTTCGAAGCTCAGCGGGGTGCCGGTGTAGATCTCCGGGCACAGCGCGTCGAGGTAGCGCGTCACGTCGTCCGGCGATCGCCACTGCGACGACTCGATGTTGAGCTTCACAAAGCCTGCGCCGTCGAGAACCGACGAGACGGTGGCGTAGGTGAGGGTGGCCGTCTGGGCCCCCACCAGCACGATGGAGACCCGTCCCGCGCCGCCGGTCAGGGTCACCCCGTGCGCGGCGAGCGCGCGTCGCATCAGCGGAAGGATGCTTGCTGACGTCACCGCGTCTGCCATGACGTGCAGCGAGGTGCCTGTGGTTCCGGATGTGTCGTAGACCATCATGGGCGCAAGGGGCTGGTCGTCCGGGACGAATCGCGTGGCCTCGCGTCTCAGGTCATCGCGCGACGTGAGGGGTAGCGCGCGAAAGCGAGGCAGCGAGGTGACGGGGGAGGCGTCGTAGGCGCGGTAGAACGGCACGTCTCGCAGCACGCGTTCGGTGAAGTCGATGAGCCATGCGGGCAGCTCGCCCTCGCCCCAGAGGGCGGCGTCGCGACGGCCGAATGCGCGCACGGCCTCGAGCCCTGCGGCGTCGAGCTGGTCGCCGCAGGCGTAGTTCCACAGCGGGGCGTTCGGGTGCTCGCGCATGAAGTCGAGCTGCGCCCGCCCTGCGTCGGTGAGCAGGGGGTGTCTCGTGCGGTCGTCGTCGAGGCTCGGATGTCTCACGGGGTCACTCTCCGGAGTAGGTGGCGGCGGCCTCGGCCTCGGCCTTGCGACGCGCCTCCTCGAGCACCTTGCGGTTGCGCTCGTCGGCGGCCCGCGATTCGCGCAGCACGCGCTGGCGCTCGGCGCTGCTCATCGTTGTGAGCCGATCCTGCGCCACAGCCACCGTCTCGCCCCTGGGACGAAGGCCCAGCGCGCGAAGCATCGTGCGGGCCGTCTCCTCGCGACGATCGGCGTCGGCTACAAGCTGCGACGCGTTTACGTGCGGCGCGAAGTCGTCGAGCCCATCGAGCATGAATCCGCGGACGTTCTCGGCGGCGGCCCGTGGGTCGAAGCCTGGGGCGGATCGGCCCCGAAAGAAAGCCAGGGCGTGGGCCGCGACGAGGGCGCATCGCAGGCGGTTGCGCTGCTTCTTGTCGCTGCTCTGCTGCAGGCAGAAGCGGTTGCTCTCCATCGGCGTGAGCATGCGACCACCGAGGGCGCTCAGCAGATCGGAGACGACCGCCCCTACGTGCACCTCGCCTCGGCCATCGACGTCCATCGGCTCCCCGAGGAAGTCGGCCGGGCATTCGGCGATGTGACGCAGCAGCGCCTCTATGGAGGGGCCTTCCACGGTGACGGTCCAGTCGGGGGGGGTCCAGCTCATGCAGGTGGGAGGGAGCAGGGCAGTGCGGTCGTCACGGGTTCGTCTCCTCGCTGCCGTACTTCTTTCGGCTGAACTCGCGGGCAAAACCTACGAGATCTTCCCACGTGCTGACGCGCGTGACATCGAATCCGAGCTCGTGCAGGCGAACGAGAGGCGGGCTCTTGTGCCAGTCGAGATAGAGGTTCAGCAGCAGCGTGCCACCGCCGCCCGCGCGGTCGAGGGCCATGCGTGCGATGTCGGCGCCATCGGTGCCCCTGTTGTCTTTCGCCAGCATGGTATCGACGCCTTCGTCTGAGATGACCATGATGTGGGTCTTGCGGTGCCGCAGACGAGACGCTCGGTCTGCGTAGGTGTCGACCAGCACGTGGAGCGGAAACGCCGTACCGCCACAGATGTAGCCCGTGAGAACGCGCAACAGGGCCGTCTCGTCGGTGATGAAGCCCTGGGTCATCTCGAACTGACCGGGTCCGCTCCAGAGCGTGACCTGTACCCGCGCGCCCGCTCGAAGCGCGGAGAGGCACATGATGGCCCCCGCCAGGGTCAGGTAGGAGATCTGCTGCTGCGGGTTGGGCATAGAGCCCGAGCAGTCGACGTAGAGATCGAGGTCGATGGGCTGGCGCTTGGGCTCGACGCCCGCCATTCGCCCCCACGCGCGTCGGTACGTCGTGAAGCCGGGAATCACACGGGGGCTGGCCATCACGCTCTGCAACCAGTCGACCTCCTCGAGGGGCGAGCCGATGTCCCACGCCTCGAGCCCCTCCATCTCCGGCTCGTCGCTCTCCGGCTGGCGCACCGTGGGAAATCGCACGAGGTGGGGGCGGGCGCGGTCGCGATAGTACAGGACCGCGGCCTCGTGATCGTCGAGGGGCATGCCAAGAGCGCGCAAGATGGATCCGTACTCGAACGGCAGCCGCGCCTGACCTCCTGGAGACGAGGGCTTGGGCACGGGGGGGCCAGGCGTCTTCTCGCTGAGGCGTCGTCCTTGGCGCTTTCCGGGTTCGTCTTCGTCGTCTTCGGCTTCGCCGTCTTCCCCGGTCAGCGCCGGATCGGCACTCGGGTGAAGTCCCGCGCCCATCTCATCGTCGTCGATCTCCACCAGGCCGGTGGGCGCTTCCCCGCCGGCGTTGGGGGTGAGCGCGTCGAGCCATCCGCGTAGCACGCGCATCACGTGGCCCGTGCTCTCCTCCTCGAGGTAGGGGAAGCAGAGCGATGCGAACCGCCCACCGCCGAGCTGCCAGTCGCGGGCGTACACCCGCACGATCCGGGCGCCCAGCTGCGCGTCGCCCTCCAGCACAGCGTCGCGGCTCGACAGTGCTCGTGCCAGGCTCTGTCGCGGCAGGCTCCACAAGATCTCGAAGATGCGCATGTAGAGCGTCCAGAGCGGAGAAGGCTTCGCGGTCTGCTCACGTGAGGCGGTCTTCTCGAGCTGCGCATAGACCCCCGCGAGGTCGAGGGTTCGCGCGCGCTGCAGCCGATCGTTGATGAGCAGGTCCTCGAACATGTTGGCGAGCATGGGGGCGTGCGTCTCGCGGCTCGGCAGGGCTCGGCGCATGCGCGCCAGCAGGCGGGCCGCCTCGTTCACCGAGGCAGGGGTGTACATGTGATGACCGATCTCGTGCCCCATGATCTCGAGGGGGAAGCGTTCGAGTGAGGCCTGACGGATCTGGTGCATGTTCAGCACGATGGCCTGATCGCGCAGCCGTATCATGGCGAACGATTCGGTGAGGCCCTCGTGGGCGGCTTCGGCGCCGCTGCGACACCAGCGCGGCTCGCCGAGCTGGGTGTAGCGGCTCCACAGCGCCAGGGCCTCTGGCCACCGCGCTCGCCAGGCCTCCACCAGCGCGTCGAGGGCGGCGTCAGCCACGGGTGTGTCCGATGACGAACACGTGATGGGTCGAACTCAGCGTCACGGCCAGGGTGTCGTCGGTGCTCGCCCACGAGCGTGCGTCGGCCAGCACCTCGATGCGCTGCCGCTCTCGCCCTCGCCAGACCGTGCCATCGCGGTCGAGGGTGAAGGCGCCCATGCCCGGCCAGGCAGGCATGGGGCCGACCCGGTGAAACGTGCTGCCGAAGGCGTCGACCGAGATCTGCCACGTGTCGCTTCCATCTGTGGCGAAGAGCCGGTTCTCTGATGTGCTCACCGTGGGGGGGCGCTGGAACACGCCTCCGAACCCCCGAAACGCGCCGATGCGCGCGCGAATCATGGTGCGTGCTTCCGGCTGTTGTGGGGATCCGGGCGCGTGCCATCGATCGACTGTGAGGCGTTCCAGCATCTGTGCGACGTGGGCGGTGCGCGCTGCGCTGTCTGAGGGGAGTCGCGCAAGACACTGCGCTGCATCTGCGGCCGATGCGTCGACGGCGAGCGCGACCAGGGAGGGGTCGAGCGATGGCGCCACCTTCAGTGCGCCCTCGCGGTAGTGCGCGAGCCCGGCGCGCCAGGCCGCCACCTGTCCGAAGCCGAGGAGGTCGTCGAGGGAGGGATCGAGTTGGGCTGCTGCCCCCACGGCGCTGATCCAGCGCTTCGTGGGAGAGGCCCCCCGGGTGCCGATCTGCAGGGCCGCGTTCACCACCGCGGCCACGACGCGGCGCGGTTCGCGCGCCAGGGGATGTACGAGCTTCGGTAGCAGGTCGGTGAAGATGAGGGCGATCTCGGGTCGGTTCAGCAGGTCGGCTCTCAGCATCTCGAGCGACAGGTCATACACCGCAGCTCCCGTGTCGATCACCTGCTCGGGGAAGACCTCTGCCACCGCGTTCACGATGGGGGCCACCCGCAGACTGAGGTGGTCGGAGAAGGCATGGGCGTCGAGGCGCGGGTTGTCGTGGCGCGCCTGCGCGAAGGCTGCATTGAAGCGGTCGCGCCGCTCTTCGAGCACCGCCGCGAAGGCTCCCCGAACCCGCGGTTCGCCCGTCAGCTCGACCACTGCAGCCAGCTCAGGTAGTTGGTATAGCGCTGGTGCATGTACTTGAGCGCCAGCACGTCGTCATAGACGTGACCATAGAGCTTGGCGCCGCGCGCCTGCTCGGCCATGAGGCGCTCGATGCGCACGATGCGCGCCCGGGCCTCGTTCTCGCTCACCCCGTCGAGGCCTTGCGCCAGCTCTTCCTGCAGGGCCGCCACCGGATCGGCGGTGTCGAGCTGCAATCGGTCGTACTCGGCGCAGGCGCTGTCGAAGAGCAGGCGCAGCCACGAGACGCGGTCAACGCGATAGATGCCGTTGCCGGGCGCGTCGAAGAACGGCGCCTCGTGGTTCGGCTCGAGCTTGTCGTGCAGCACGAAGGGCAGCACGTTGCGCAGATCGTCGAGCTCGACGCTGGCGTTTCCGCGAAACCAGGCGAGGGCTTTGGCGAATTCGAGGGCGCTCATGAGGGCCCGCACCGAGACGCCGTTGCGGGTCTGGGTGCCCAGATCGCGCAGGCGATCGCGGCCCGTCTCCTGCGCCGAGAGGGTGGCGAAGTCAGCGCCGGCGAGCTTCACGGTGTCTTTCGTGCGGTACTCGATCTGGGCCCCGCCGAGCTCGCACAGCTCGAACTGGCTCGCGAAGAACTCGAGCCTTCGTCGCAGCGGCGCGGGGAGCGTCACCTGCCGGATGGCGTTCTTCATGGCGTCCATCTCGGCCACGGTGAAGACGAGGCGCTGCGGCATCACCTGCTCGGGACGCAGCCCCTCCTCGACGCGCACCAGAAGGTCGCGAACGAACCGCGAGTTGAAGTGGAGCGCATGCACGGTCACGTCGATGCGATCGCGCAGGGCCTCGATCACCGCGTAGGTTCCCCCGCCGGCGTCGTCGTTGGCGGTGAGGTACCAGGCCGCCTCTGGACATTCGTAGGTGTGGTCGAGGATCTCGGCGTAGTTGTCGGCCAGCACGGTGAGCAGGGCGGATTGGGTGCGGGTGGGGATGCGGTTGTACTCGTCGATGATCTTGACCCGCATGCCGAGCCACTTGCGCCACGAGATGCGGATGTCGCTCATGCTCTGCGCACCGATGAGGTCTGCCGGAAGCGGGTTGCCGAGCAGGTCAGAGATGGTCATCTGCGGCTGGCCGTGCTGGATGGCGCGATGCACCTCATCGAGGGGATAGCCGGCGAGCAGTCCCATGAGCACCGCGCTGGCCGTCTTCCCGCGGCCCGGTCCGCCCACCAGCAGGCAGCGGCGGCGCACTGCGAAGTTGAGCAGCGGCAGCAGCACGAAGCTCGAATACGACTGCCCCGTGGGGAGCGTGACCACGGCTTTGCTGTCACCGATCTGGTAGCGCTGGGGAGGCGTGGTGTTGTACTCGATGTCGTAGTGGGGGCTGATGATGGCGTGGTTGACGATCCAGAAGTAGGCCTGACGCAGCTTCTCATCGAGACCCGTTGCCGTGTCGACCGGCTCGCCCGCGTCGATGGGCCCGCGGTAGAGGTCGGCCACGTCGAAGGTCTTGGGCCCGCCCGCGGCCGACGGGGGGCGCGTGGGGGCCTGGGAGACTCTCTGGAACAGGTTCTTCAGCACACGGGAGAGGTTCGGTTCAGGCCTGCGACAGGCCTGCCGAGGCCGCTTGTGGGCCTTGCGGCAGGCACGGGATCAGGGACGGGGTGTGACGTGCCGGCTCAGCGCACCTTCGAGCTGTGCAAGGGTGTCGATGGTCAGATGGGCAGGTGCGTCGTCGGCCGACGCCACGCTCAGCCCGGGCGATCCGCCGGCCATCGAGTGCGGGGAGCGCAGCCACACGGTGAGCATGCCGCGATCGCGGGCAGGGGGCAGGTTGCGTGGCGCATCGTCGACGAACAGGCAGGTGCTGGCGGGGGCGCCGATGGCGTCGAGCAGTCGCGCGTAGGCGTGCGGGTCGGGCTTGGGACGCAGGTCGGAGTGCCGGATGTCGAACACGTTCTCGAAGAGATCGTCGACGCCCAGCGCGGCGAGCACGCGGCAGGCGTATTCACGTGGGCTGTTGGTGAACACGTGTCGACGCCCAGGCAGCCGCAGCAGCATCGATCGCAGCGCTTCGTCTCGGGTCAGGAAGGCTTCGACGGGCACGTCGTGCACGTCGGCCAGAAACGCCTCGGCGTCAACATCATGGTTCACGATGAGTCCGCGCAGCGAGGTGCCGTACTGCTTCCAGTACTGCTTCTGCACGGCTCGGGCCTCGTCGGGGGGAAGCTGGAGGGTCTCGGCGACGCGACGGGTGATGCGCTCTGAGATCTGGGCGAACATTCCGTTGGTGGCCGGATAGAGGGTGTCGTCGAGGTCGAAGATGTAGTGCTCGATGTGCTGCATGAGGCGGCGAGACTTCGCGTGGATGGCGAGCCTTCCCTCTGTCGAGGTCGCTCAGCGAACGTTCCAGACTTCGGTGCCCATCTCTCGGCGCATGTCGATGTAGGCGTCGGTCCAGCGGCCTGTCTCTTCTCGGATGATGAAGGGCTCGGCATCTCGACGCTCGCCGCCGAACCCACAGACGAAGAGCGAGATGAGCGGGGGATGACCGTGGCGTGCCACCACGTCGCGGCGCTCGCGCAGGGTCAGGCCTGCGCGGGCGATGGCCTGCTCGGGGCGCGGGTCGGTGCCGGCGTGGCAGAGGCAGAACACGCCGTCAGGTCTCAGGTTCCGAGCAGCGGCCTCGCAGTAGTCGAACACATCTCCCCGCAGCTCGACCCTCGCGGCGGCGCGCTGCGGATGCGGGGACAGGGTGGCCTTCGACGCCGGGAAGTAGGGGGGGCTGCCCGTGATCAGCTCGAAGCGGGCCTCTCCCGCGAGCACGTGCGCGTCGCGGAGATCGCCCAGGCGGATGTCGACCCGATGTGCGAGGTCGTTGTGAATCACCGTCTTGCGCGCGAGCGACGCGCTGATCTCTTGCGCCTCAACGCCTATGAGGGTGGCCTCGGGAGCCATGCGCCACAGGGTGAGCAGGCCCACCGATCCGATGCCGCATCCCAGGTCGAGCAGACGGCGCGAACCGGGCCTCGCTCGCGCCGCTGTCCAGGCGGTGAGCACGTCATCGGCGGAGAACCGGTGCCCCCCTTTGAGCTGGTGGATGCGCCAGCTGCCAGCCAGGTGATCGAGGGTCTCGATGTCGACGTTGTCGGTCATGGAGAGTCTGGCGAGGCGCCCGTCCGGCGCCGTCGCGCGCCGACAGGGCTCAGACGCGCGCCAGCTGCGGGGCTTTGGCGTGCTCCACCGTGCGGCTGTCGTAGACCACGCTCGTGAGCTGGTTCATCTCGAGGATGTGGGTTCGCCCGTCGGTGTGTCGGTACTCGAGCTCGACGACCAGTGGCGACCCGAGCTTTCGTCGCCCCTCGAACGGGATGAACCCACTGGGTGCGAGTGCCACGAAATGACGGAGCTGCGCTTTGAACATGTCCTGTCCCACCCTCTCGGCCACACGGCCGCAGATTTCCTCATCGCGTCTCAGCGCGGGGTGCCCTCTGGGCCACACTGAGGCCGGCGCGGCCATGCACTGGGTGCCGGCACCGGCGAACGGCCACCAGCATAGCACACAACCTGGTCGTATGCACTAGGTCGGAAGACGTATTCTGGTCGGATCACCCGGGCCGGAGGTCACCTCGAGCACAGATCGGAGACGAGGAACTCGGGGTTCGGTCAAGAACACGACCGTATGCAGATGCGATCGTCGTCAACCCGTATCCGGTCAGTCGAGGCCGAGCCCCTCGATGTGCCCCTCATCGAGCCGTTTGTCATCGCCATCGGACGCCTGGACCAGGTGCGCAACGTGCTCATCACGGTGACGCTCGAGAATGGCGTCATCGGGTATGGCGAGGCGGCGCCACTCGAACCCATCAACGGCGAGAACCAGGCGACCGTTCTCGCGGTGGCGCAGACCCTGGGGCCGCTGCTCGTCGGGCGCGACGTGTCCGAGTGGCGCAGCCTCTCGACGTTCATGGCGGGCATCTTCGGCGCGCAGTGCGCCGCGCGCGCGGCCATCGAGATGGCCTTTCTCGATGCGCTCACCAAGACCATGGGAGTGCCGCTCTATACCTTCTTCGGAGGCGTGAAGGCCGAGGTCGAGACCGATATCAGCATTCCCATCGTCACGGCCGCGCATGCGCGTGAGCTCGCGGCGGCCATCGCCGCACAGGGCGTTCGCGTGATCAAGCTCAAGGTGGGAAGCGGCCTCGACGACGATGTGGCGCGCGCGCTGGCTGTCGCCCAGGGGGCCCCCACGTGCGCGCTCACCCTCGACGCCAATCAGGGCTACACGGCTTCTGAGGCGGTCGAGCTCGTGCGTCGGCTGCGCAACCACAACGTGCGCGTGCGCCTCTTCGAGCAGCCTGTCGCGCGCGATGACCTCTTCGGGCTGAAGTTCGTCACCGAGCAGTGCCGGGTACCCGTGGCGGCAGACGAGACCGTGGCCAGCGCGGCCGACGCGCTGCAGGTTGCGGCAACGCGCAGCGCCCACGTGGTGAACGTCAAGCTCATGAAGAGCGGCATCGTCGAGGCCATCGACATCGTGGCCGTCTGTCGCACGGGACACCTGGGGCTGATGATCGGCGGGATGATCGAGACCAAGCTCGCCATGTGCTGCTCCGCCCACTTTGCCGCGGGGAATGGCGGATTCGAGTTCGTCGATCTCGATACGCCGCTGCTGCTCGCCGAGGATCCGTTCGACGGGGGATGGGTGCGCGAGGGCGGGCGGTACCGCCTCGACCACATCACGGCCGGCATCGGGTGCTGGCCGCGCGGCCGTCCCCAGGGCACGCTCGCCTCGTAGCGGGGCGGGGAGGCGCCTCTTCTCAGCGCTCCCGTGTCTGTGTGGTTCCTCGTGTCACGCCGAACTGCTCGTGCACGCCGACGCATCGCACCACCTCGGGCGCTGTGATCTCTCCGCGTATGAGACTGCGGTAGGCATCGAGAACCCGGCGCGCCTCGTCTCTGTTCTCGCGCACGAACTCGACGCGCAGCACCCCCACCCCCCGGGCCGTCAGCACCGGAACCAGTGAGGCCGCGCTCTGCGCCAGTGCGTTGAACACCGTGTTGCGACATCCCACGTCGACGATGACCGGGTGCTCGAGCCCGACGCGGTCGCGCAGGGTGACCTCGTGCTTCTCGCAGGGGCGTCCGCAGGTTCGATGGTCGCGCCCCTCGCTCAGGGTGTTCGAGTAGACGCAGTGCTCGGTGTGGAAGGTGGGGATGTGGTGGTGCACCGTCACCGCAACGCGAGACGCCGGCACGTGCTCGAGCATCGACATCAGCTGCGTCTCGTCGAGATCGTGTGAGGCCGTGACCGTGTCGAGCCCGAGTGAGAGCAGGTGGGCGGCGGTGATGGAGTTGGTGACGTTGAGCGAGAAGTCGCCGTGCACTTGCGGACGGCGCACCTGTTCAGCGAAGTGCATCACGCCGGCCCAGTGCCGCACCAGCACCGCATCGGGGGCGAGCCTCTCGATGCGGCGGTCGTAGCTCTCCTCGCCCGGCTTCTGAACGCGCACGGTGGCGATACCCACGGCAAGGCCGGCCTCGCGCGCACGGGTGACGGCCTTGGCCAGTCCGACCATCTCCATCCAGTCGAGGGTGACCTCGTCGAGTCCGCTGTCGATGGCCGCTTCAAGCTGCGCTTCGGTGCGGCACAGGGGCACCAGACGTGTCGTTGCGCGGTCTGCGCGCCGCACCTCGATGGGCATCGCGGAGAGCCGTTCCGTGCGCAGATCAGCGACCTGCGGGCGCGGGTCGATGAGACGCCGCGGTCCCGCGTCGAGCACGGCGGTGAGTGCCGAGACGATCTCTCTTCTCAAGCCCTTCAGCTCGCCGATGGGCAGGAACAGGCCCGCGTCGAGGGCGCTCGCGTCGAGGGTCCCCAGTCGAAGGGGTGTGCCGCCGAAGGCGCAGAGTTTGTCGCGCAGCAGGGGCTCTGCCACGCCTTCGTTGCGTGACGCCTGCAGCGCGCTCGCGCTTCGCACCGAGATGGTCTCGAGAGCGAGGGCAGCCCTCGCCTTGCCGTCCTTGCCTCTGGCTGTGCTCTCGTCTGGCGTCGCGCCCGCAGAGGTCGCGTCGGCGCGCACGGCGCTCGTCGCGTCGGGCGGCGCCCCTTGCGCGGCTCGTGCCGGGTCGTGCCACGGGAGGTGCACGGTGGCCGTCACCTCGAGCGGTTCGCCCGCGCGTCCCTGCACCCGCACATCAACGACGATCCGCCCTTCGGGCTCAGGCGCCTTCAGGGC
>RGZZ01000108.1 GCA_010028905.1 Pseudomonadota bacterium
CCCTGCGCACCCAGGATCTCACACTCAACTGCCCCGCGCCCGCGGAAGGGGAGAGCTTCACCTATCCCGACTCCTCTCGCTTCCGCATCAACATGAGCTGCGGCAATCGCTGGGTCGACGGGCGCCGCGTGATCTTCAGCTCAGGCTATGGAATCGAGATGCACAACTGCATCCTGTACATCGGTGGCGATCTCGACCTGTCGTCGCGCGAATCGATGAGCGGCGAGACGTTGAAGGCGCCTGCGCTTCGGGGGGTCAATGCCACCCTGATCGTCGACGGGACCCTCATCCTCAGCAATGGTTCGCTCGACGCAGCGGGCGTGGGCATGGTCATCTACTGCCGTCGGCTCGTGACCGCTGCGAGAGGAGACTACCGCGGGCTCATCATGGTGCAGGAGGCCGCCGCCATCTGCCCCGCGTTCCCCGGCGCCCAGCTTCGGATCGAGGGAGGCATCGTCTGCGGCGGAGATTCCATCCTGCTCTACGCAAGCGGTCCCCACGGCGAAGAAGACCCCCTCGTCACGCGGATACGAGGTGTGCATCTCTGGTCGACCGAGCTGGTCTACAAGCCCCAGTACCTGAAGACGTTGAACCGCTTCGGGCCGCTGGAGATCGTGAGCCTGCGACAGGTCGAATGACGCAACGCCGAGGTGTGTCGGTGCTCGAGGTGGTGATCGCGCTGGCGCTGCTGGCGGTGGGCGTTCTCCTGGTGCTCGGAATCGTGCCCACGGGCATCTCGTCGATGCGCCGTGCGGAGGACATCAGCTCCGCGGTCGCCTACGGCAACGACGTCATCGAGCACTGCCGCGCAAAGCTCCCACCCGCGGGAGAGACCGAATGGACCGTGACGCTCAACAGCACTGACTTCCATGTCAAACGAGAGGTCGTTCCCGTGACCCGGGCACTGACCGACGTGGTGATCACGCTTCAGTGGAGCGATCGCACCCCGCCCCGCGTTCTCGCCACCCGAATCCAGGGAGCCCCGGCACGACGATGACCCCGAGACATCGCAGCGGCATGACACTGGTCGAGATGCTGGTCGCCCTGTCGCTGATCGCACTGGTATCGTCGCTGGTGATGTTCCTGGTGCGTCCGGGCTGGCGGGCATGGATCAGGGGCGCGCGCAAGTCAGAGGCGCAGCAGGCCTGTCTCATCACCCTCACGCGGCTCACACAGGAGTACCGAAATGCCCTCGCAAGCTCGGCCCTGGTAACGGCCGACCCGCCGGCAGACGATCCGGATCCGCTGAAGCCTCACCGAGACAGCCTGGTCTTTCTGTCGAACGTCGACAGCCAGGGAACCTTCGCCCTCGCTCCGGATGGGGACCCGCTGTGGCAGCGGTGGGTGTACCTGTATCTCGACAGCCAGGGGCAGGTTCGCGTGCAGGAGCAGGCCCTCAATCCCCCGACAACCCTCCCGCCTCTCGAGAGCCGCCCCCACCTGGTTCCTTCGGAGCGCGACCGCATCGTGGCTCGCTGCGTCCGCTCGCTCCGCGTCGACGACAGAGCGTCTCCCCTTGTCGAGGTCACGGTCGAGGCCGAGAGCGAAGGCTTTTCATCGCGCCAGCAGTCTGGAATGACGCCCCTGATCCAGTCGTCGCGGCCGTATATGTCACAGCCGTCAGCCGCTGCTCCCCTGGCTGCGCCATGAAGACGCAATCGGTGGCCCTGACGCGCGTTGCCCCGAGCATGTCGGTGGCCGATCGCCTCACGCTCTTTGGCACACTGGGCAACATGGTGGCAGTGGGAATTCCGATGACGCGCGCCCTCGGCTCCCTGGCCGAGCACCTCTCCCATCCTGGTGCCAGAGCAACCGTCATCGACCTGCTGACCGGAATCGAGAAAGGGCAGCCGCTCTCCGCCGTAATGGCGAAGATGCCGCTCGTGTTCAGCCGCCTGCACATCGGCGCGATACGAGGCGGAGAACGCTCAGGGCGGCTGTGCGCGGTTCTCACCCGCCTGCGGGAGCATGAGGCGCGTTCGCAGGCCCTGTCACGCAAGCTGAGATCGGTGCTCACGTATCCCTGCTTCGTGATGGCCTGCGCCCTGGTTCTCGTGGCGGCTCTCGGGCGATCGCTCCTCACGGGGATGGCGCCCATGCTGCTGGACGCACACGTGAAGCTCACCCCCCTCACCCGCGCAACGATCACCTGCGCTCAAGCCCTTGAGCATCCCGGCGCTCTTCTGGTGCTGCTTCTCTGCTGCGGCGCAGGCGTCGGATTCGGGCTGCGGTGGCTGCGGTCGGAGAGAGGCCGTGTGGTCTCTGACCGAGTCCTGTTTGGCCTCCCCGTCGTCGGACCGCTGATGCGCAGGGTCGAGACCGCAGCGATCTGCGAGACGCTCACGCTGCTTCACGGCAGCGGTCTGTCTCTCTCGTCAAGCCTCGAGATGGCCGCGGACACATCGGAGAGCACGGTGACCCGAGAGGCGCTGCTCCAGGCCCAGCACGACATCGCGGAAGGGCACTCTTTCTCCGAGGCGCTGGCACAGACCGGCTTCTTCGATCGCACGGTGGTGCAGATGATTGCCGTGGGCGAGGAGACCGGCCACCTCGAGAAGAGCTTCGTCAAGATCGCCCAGCTCAACTCCCTCGAGGTGGAAGCCGCGCTCGAGCAGTTCGGAGCCGCAATCGAACCCCTGATGTTCGCTCTGCTGGGAGGGGTGGTGGGCGTCATCGCCCTGATCGCCTTCGCCCCCCTCTACGCGGTTCTCGAAACCGCCCTGTAGACGCGGCTCTCGAGCAGCGAGAGAGCCTCTCGGACCGCGGCGCTCGTTTCCCCAGCGCCACGCAGGGGTACGATACGGCACGAGGGTCGCACGCGAGAGGCACGGCCTGGCGCCTCGACAGGTAGAGGTCTACCCGCGCACGACGTCTCCATCAACGGCGGGCCATCAGCCACGCCGGGGGCAAGGCGGGCAGACATGGAATACTACGATCGCAAAGCCACCTTCGCGCTGAAGCACGCCGCCAACGAAACCCACGCGCTGTTCGTCAGCATCGATATCGGTGGGTTCGAATACGCGCTTGAGTCTCGCGACGATTTCGACAGGCTGCCAGAGAGGGAGCAGTTCAACCTCATCGACGCGCGCACAACGCTTCTCGAGCGCTGGCAGGCACTCCCCGATGACGACTCCCTGAAAACAAACCCGCCCATCTCGGCCCAGGTCTACTGGGCCGAGATGGGCGGGAGCAAGCGCGTTGCGCTCGACCGCGCACCTGCCTGACGCGGTGCGCGGCAGCGGTCGGGCTCTGACCTATGGCGCCTCGACCACGGTCTTGTCGAGTGAAGCGCTCAGCTCAGTGCCTGAGCCCTCGACGGTGCGAATCCGGAAGTCGTTGCCCGTGGCGTCTTGAACGGTGCGATCGACGCTGTAGGCCTCCGAAGCGTTGGCAATCCAGATGCGAACGCTCTCGCGGATGACCGAGACCCGCAGGGTCTGGTGAGCGGGAGCCAGCGCCACTGCGTTGGCAATCAAGTTCAGAAAGCGGTCGTGCACGGCGACCTGCTCATCGAGGCTCACGGCGGTTGCGCCGTTGGCGTCAAGCTCGAGGGTGACGCCGCGCTGGGCGGCAAATGGGGCCAGCTCTGTGACAACGCGGCCCACGAGGCCTTCAAGAGTGCCCGTCGATGCGGGAGCGGCGACGGCGGGAAGGGTCAATCCGACGAGGACGACCGAAACGACAGCCAGCACACGGAGGTTTCTCATATTCTTATCCTCCCTCTCCATGAATGAGTATAGCCCCAAGCCCACCGCCCGCGCGACGTTCATTGGGCTAGAGCTGCGTGGGCCAACTGACCGAGATCTACGGCGCGGCTCCGACCATGGTCTTAGTCCCCTGCGATCCGTTCAACGGCGCTTCCAGAGATTGTTCAGTCGAGAAGTGTAGGCTGGCGGCACGCCCCCCATCGATCCGAAACCTGAGCGCCAAGGAAATGCTGATGTCCATTCCCGTCTCTCGTCTCTCCACGACGCGGCCGATGCGCGTCTCCCGCGCCTCACGGCCAGCTCCGAGGCCTGCACCGCAGCCCCGAGACGCGCTGACGCTGCGCGACTACACCCCCCGCCCTCTCGACTATGCGCGTCTGGCGCTCTGGCCGACGGCAAGTGGCGGCCTCGGCGCGCTCGCAGGCCAATCGCACGTCCTCACCGTGGGGCTCTGCGGTCTTGCGGGAGGAACCCTTGGACTCGTGGTGGGCGCGGGCATCGGAACGATCCTGGACCGCCGAAAGCACAAGGACGCGGTAGAGTGGTGCGGTCTGGGAGGGTGCCTCGCCGGCGCCATCGCGGCGGGCATCGGAGGGGCGGCCCTTGCACCCGTCACCGCCACCGCGATGCTCGGCATGGGGGGCGCAGCCCTGGGCGCCCTCATCGCGCTCTCGGTGGCCTCCGACGTGCAGAAATCCAGACGGCGCGAGGTCGACGGCAGGGCCTACAGCGGTGAAGTGCGGCTCGCCCCATTGCTGGGAGAGATCGCGGCACGGGAGAAGGTCGAAGACCCCCTGGTTCATCGCATGCTTCGCGCGATGGACCGGCTCGAGGGTGCGGGGTGGCGATTCGGCACGTCACTTCAAGGCCTCGAGGCCACCGTCAGATACAGCACAACAAGCAAAATGCACCTGTATCTCGCTCTCCCCGATCAGGGCAACACCCACATCGAGATCTCATCGCTCCCTACGCTGGCCCTCATCGCCGACGTCGGCGATGCGGCCGATGTCGACGACGCAGCGCTTGTCACCTGCGTGAAGGGCTACGCGACCGCCGGACGCGCGCTGCAATCGCCGAATGAGACACGTGTCGATCTCCCTGCGGCCGCCGAGGCTATCGCCATCCTCCTGAGCGGCGCCTGTACCTCGATAGAGGAGGGCGAGGGGGCCGTGTACGTGCACGATGGAGCGCGCTTTCCGGTAACCGCTCGCGATGCAGCGAGTCTCGTAGGCGCAATGCGCACGCTCGAGCAGACCCTGAGCCAGTATGACGCCCACCTCGCCCCCCTCTTCGCCTCGGGCGCGCTCGACCCGGAGCAGAAGAACCCGGTGCTCAAGAGCATAGAGGCGTCCGCGTGCGCGAGCGATCTCGCAAGAGGCGCGACCTTGCTTGTCCGCCTCGCGACCGCGCGCCCCGAGCTCTCCGACTTCAAGCGCACAGCCGTGGCAGCGTCAGTGCTGCGAGCCATGCGTGACAGTGCGTCACCACGGCGAACCCTCGAGCAGAACGTCGATGACGCCGCAGTGCTGCTGAGACGTATGGAGCGGGACGACGTGCTGAGGACGCTGTTCGTGCTCCGGAAAGGGATGGAGCCCTTGGCTGTCGAGCAGGTCGAACGCTTCCACGACGTCTTTCTGCGACTGCTCACGATGACCGGTGACAACGCTGATCGCAGCGCCAGAGCATCGAATGTGCTGTGCCAGATCGACAAGGACGACATCGACAGCACCCTTGCCTCCATGCATCGATATCTCGCCCCCATCTCTGATGCTTCGCCCCTGTCAGAGAGCGGCGAAGCATCACAGATGCGCGGCGCTCTGGCGCGGGCCGCGGCAGCACAGCCGAGCTACACCGATCTGACCCTCGACTGCGCCACCCTTGACGCATTTCGAGACCCCGATGAGACGCTCTCGGCTTCCATCGCTGACTACGAGGGGCTGCTGAGCAGCCTCGCATCCATCGACCGGGCCGCAGAAGCGGCCCCCACCTATGCGCTCATCCGCAACGGCATGCGCCACGGTGCCTTCGGTTCTCGCACCTTCGAAGAGGTGAGCGCCGACTTCTTTGGCGCGTGCGTCACCGGCGCCACCCCAGAAGAAGCGCGCATGCACCTGAGACGGTCGTCTCACACCAGCAGCGGCACCGTGAAGGCAGACCATGATACGGTGACCATCGGCGGCGTGAAGGTGCCCGTGCACCACTGACCCCCGCTTGCAAGAGCGCCACGCGGCGGATCAAGCAGGGTTCAGGTACGTGGATGCGAAGGGGCGCCGCCAGATGAACACCTGCACGACGCTCCGACAGAAACGCTGAACCCCGGCGATGTGGTTCAACTCGTTTCTCTTCCTGCTCTTCCTCACAGTCGTGCTGTGCGTGTACCCCGCCATTCCCGGTTGGCGGGCGAAGAAGCGGTTCCTGCTCGCCTGCAGCTACCTGTTCTACGCCTGCTGGAGCCCGCCGTTCCTGTTGCTGCTCATCGCATCGTCGACCATCGACTACACGGTGGGACGCGCCCTGGGACGTCAGAGCGACGAGCGCCTGCGACGCCTGCTCGTGGCCGTGAGCTGCTCGACGAACCTGGGCATACTGGCCTTCTTCAAGTACGCGCGCTTTCTCATCGACAGCTATGACAGCCTCGTGCAGGGACTGGGACTGTCGCTGCTCAGCCTCACGCCGCCCGCCTGGATCTCGTCGATCGTGCTCCCCATCGGCATCTCGTTCTACACCTTCCATGGGCTGAGCTACATCGTTGACGTGTACAACGGGCGCAAGACCCCAGTCGAAGACTGGGTCGACTTCTACCTCTTCGTGGCCTTCTTCCCGCAGCTCGTGGCAGGCCCCATCTTGCGCGCCACGCAGTTCATGCCCCAGCTGGTCTCTCCCCGCCGCGTGACCCTCGAGGACTGGGCGACAGGCGGCGAGCGAATCATGATCGGGCTGTTCCAGAAGATGGTCATGGCCGACAACATCGCGCCGCTGGCAAACCTGGTCTTCGATCGCCCTCAAGCCTTCACCGGCGCGCAGCAGTGGGTCGGCGTGTACGCGTTCGCGATGCAGATCTACTTCGACTTCGCCGGCTATTCGAACATCGCCATCGGAACGGCGCGCCTGCTGGGGTTCCGGATCCCAGAGAACTTCAACCTGCCGTACCTGGCCGTAGGATTCCGCGAGTTCTGGCGGCGGTGGCACATCTCACTGTCGACCTGGCTGCGCGATTACCTCTACATCCCGCTGGGAGGGAGTCGAGACGGCCCCTGGGCCACGCGGCGAAACCTGCTCATCACCATGTTCCTCGGCGGGCTGTGGCACGGCGCCACGTGGTCGTTCGCCGTGTGGGGGGTGCTGCACGGGCTCTTCCTCACCGTGGAGCACGCCGCCGCTGGCCTCTTCGATCGCTTGCCGCCACGGGTGCGCGAGAACCCGTTGATGCAGCTGCTCGGCATGGCGGTGACCTTCCATCTGACGTGTCTGGCCTGGGTGTTCTTCCGGCTGAGCACCAGCATCACAGACGCCATCGGGATGTGCGCCAGCCTGCTAAAGGCAGGTGGATGGACCATGCCGGCCTCGGGATTCGAGCGCATCGTCTACGTGCAGCTGGGCTTCCTCGGCTATCTGATTGCCTGGCTGCACGCGCGTCGCACCGCGGGCGCGAGCACGTCGATCCCCGGCTGGGCGCGCGCCGTTGCCGCCGCGATCATGCTCTACCTCGTCATCACCGGTTGGGGGAGCTCCAATGAGTTCATCTACTTCCAGTTCTGAGGACACACCCACGGTCGCCCCCGCGACAACACCGGACGCTTCGCGCTGGAAGATCGCGCTGCTCTTCGGCCTCGTGCTGGCCGCCCTGATCATTCCGCAGGAGCTGGCGGTGCGGGCCTCGGAGCGGCTGTACGGGGTCGACCGCGTGGCTTTCCGCCCTCCGTTGAGCGACAACCAGAAGCTCGACCTCTTCCTCGAGGCGCTGCGCACCGGTCGCCACTTCGCCCTCTACTGCGTGGGAAGCTCGGTCTGCGAGTACGGGCTGCATCCCGACGTGCTTGCCGAGGCCCTGCCAGACAAGCGCGACGGGGTCTACAACCTGGGATTCTCCGGGTCGTCGTTCATCGCCGGGCTGGAGCTCCTCGAGCTGCTCGACATCCATCCGCAGGTTCTGCTCGTCTCGATCTCGCCGTTCGAGCTGACTCGAACGGGAACCGAGCGCGGCGACAAGATCGTGGCCCATGCGGCGGAACAGGCCCGCGCCCTCGGGCTCACCGCCAAGACCGATGCCGTATCGCGAGATCCGCGCACGGTGCTCGAGCAGTGGACCCGTGATCGGGTCTACACCGTGCTCCACTGCGCCACCCCTGCGCGCCGGCGGACCCTTCCCCAGTGGCTCTCGCTGCTGCGGGCGTGGCGCACCAGCACCTACCGCGCGGGCGACCTCCTGCGCTTCCTGAACAACGAGGCGTTCTCCACCGATGAGACCACGTGGGCCTCGATGCGGTACTACGTGGAGTTCTGCTCGAATGGCTACCTCGGGCTGAAGCTGCGCTGGAAGGTCTCGCCCGACGAGTTCGAGCGCACGCTCTCCGCCCCGCTGATAAAAGAGATCGAGACGACGACCGCGGAACGATACCGCCTCGATTCCCCCGCCTGCCTCGAGAAGACCGAACGCCTTCTCGCCAGGTTCCGCGACAAGGGAACGCGCGTGGTGCTGGTGAGGCTTCCGGAGTATGCGCGGCTGCTCGACGCCGAGGACGCCCTGGGCTTCGCCCGTGACCTCGAGGCGCTCGCGCGACGCCTCGGCGCTCCCCTCGTGACGCCAGACCTCGTGGGGCGGGAATTCTGCACGAACACCGACCACTTCAGGGACGCTGAGCACCTGCATCACGACAGCAGCATCCCCTACAGCCGGACCCTGGCCGAACGCCTGCGAACCCTCGGCCTCCCGGCACCAACGCGCTGAGACGATTGCGATCAACGGCCGCGCCTGCTATACTGATGCTTCAATGGACAGCGTCAACGCAGGGCTCCTTCGCACGGTCCAGGCGCGAAGCCTCGCTCCACTGCGCCCACCGCTCCCCCGCTCAGCGGCAACGCTGCGCTGCACCCTGACGAGCACGCTCGACGAGGTGAAGTCGCTCACCGCGACGGCCCCCTCCCCCCAGGCGCCGGTCACCCGAACCATACGCGAGACCGTCTCGTTCGCGCAGCAGTACGCGGTCACGCTGTCGATGTTCCCCAACGCCGCGACGGCGGCCATGGCCCAGGCCTTGTCTGACATCTCCATCTTGTCCGGGCTGGGGCAGAAGATGGCCCTCACCCCCGACGAGACCCGCGCCGCCGCACGCGCGTCCTTGCGCGACGGGCGCGATCGGGCCGAGTCTTTCAGCGACCCGAACATTCGCACGGCCGTGCTCTCGCAGGCGCTCTCCGACGCGGAGCGCACTCTCGCCCTCACCCCTGACAACCCGGTCACCGGCCTGATGTCGCACTTCATGCGGCTGTGCAACATCCAGAGCAATCCGGTCAGCCGCGCCGCCGTTCTCGAGACCGGCGCCACGGTGCTCAGCGGGGTGATCACCCAGCAGCCACAGGGAATCGCGCTCATGGGGCCGAGCGAGTCCCTTCCCGGCGAGATCGTCTCGTATGCCCCCGCGCGCAAGTCCCAGTTCCTCGACCTGTGGACGCACTTCGACAATGCATCTGTGAGAGTGAACCGCCGCGGTGAGGGCGAGCGCGTGTCGGTGCAGCACGACCTTGCCCGGCTGGCCCAGACAGGGGCCCTCGACAAGCGCGACGCCAACGGCGACGACCTGCTCTCGAACCTGCACCAGCTCACCACGCAGCCCATGGCGCCCGGCGTAGACCGTGACGTCGTGCTGGCCCAGACCATTGCACACCTGGCAGCGCCAGGGCGCACCATGAGCCAGGGCTCGAAGCTCACCTGTGGCGCGGCAACGGTCTCCTACCAGCTGGCGCGCAGCCGCCCGGCTGAATACGCCCGCCTCGTGTGCGGCCTCACCTGGACGCAAGGTCAGGTCAGGCTTGACTCCAGCGCCGTCGCGCGACGTCTGCCCAACGCCCTCACCGACGACGGGTCAGGGCGCAGCGTGGTGGAGCGCATCGTGCAGTCGAGCCTGATGGAGGTTGCGGCGAGCGGCTCTGACAAGCACTACGAAGCCCTCGCCGACGGCTTCTTCGACACCCGTGGCCAGATGGTGCAGACCGGACTCTATCCGGCAGAGCTGGCACAGCTCGAGAGCGCGGTGGGAACGGGGCGCTACACCGTCGTTGAGACCCCTGACCAGCAGGCCGTCATGAAGGCGCTCGACGGAAAGCAGATGGCGCCCGTGGCGCTGAAGTGGGACGGTGGCGACCACTGGGTTCTCGCCCAGGGCGTCTCTGATGGACGGGTCTACTTCCGAAACCCTCACGGCCACCGCGAGACCGACCGCACCACGTTGCGAGAGAGCGGTCACCAGCTGCACAAGGATGGCGTCGAGAGCCTTCCGCTCGGAGAGTTCATGCAGCGCCTCTGCGTGCTGCTCACCCCCAGCAGCTGACCCACGCGCGCAGCGACGTCAGTGTCGCGTGAGCACCGTGCCTCTCGACGTCAGGGCTGTGATGTCGAGCGCTCGGCACCGGGACCATCGGCCGTCTGATCGATGAGCTCGAGGTCGAGATAGGCGGCCAGGCGCTCTGCGCTGCCACGGGCTTCATCGGCATGCGCAATCTCGTCGTCGACGATGAAGCGCTGGCGCAGCGCAAGCTGCCCTCCGAGAGACGCCCCCGACTCGAGCTGCACGTGATAGGTGGGACGACGAAAGCGCTTGTAGTGCTCGGTGGCGTTCGAGCGCACGGCGCGCACGCCCGTGAAGGCGCTGAGCGCGCGCGTCGGGCCCAGCCGCAGCACCCTGCGGCGCCCGAGGAATCCAATGCCCCACCAGTGACTGACCGTGTCGCTGGCGCGGTCGACGAATACCCCTCGGCGCCAGCATCGGAGCAACGCGCCCCCCGCGCCCAGCAGCACAGCCACCTCGAGCCAGTAGGCGCGAAGATCGACCTGTCCGGAACCCGCGTTGGCAACCGGCTGCGCGCACCCCCACGCGCCGCTTACGGCCGCGAGACCAAGCATAACCAGGCCCGCCCCCGCAGGCCACCCTGTGCGGCGCTCGATCACATGAGGCGCGACGCGGCCGCGCATCAGAACATCTTCAGCGGTGCGTCGTACGAGATGAGCTTGACGCGTGGGCTGAGCGCCAGGGCGGGAAGGGCCGAGAGAGCAACCTCCGCCGAGTAGGCGTCGATGATGTGCAGGTCGTCCTTGAGCCGCCCCCCCAGTGTGGCCAGCATGTTCCGGTCGTCATCCTTGAGACCGTCGATGGTCTGCACGATCACGCCGATCCGCACCGACGATGCCTCGGGCTGCCCGAGCATGTCGATGAGGCGGCGATCGAGCTTCTCGCGCAGCAGCGCGTCATCGGTCATGTCTTCATCTCTCCCCTGGGAGTGTGGGAGGCGAGCCTCCGCGCCCGCGCGTGCGAACCGCCATGCTCGGCGATGCGATCACACGGGCGCGGAGATGCCCGACACGCCTCAGAGTCCGCGGCGTCGCGACTTGTTGCGACGACGCGTGCCGTCCGGTCGGCGCCCGCCCTCAACGGCCTCTTCTTCTTCGTCTGCGGCTCCTGCGGAGTCAGAAGCGCGACGACGAGGCTGCTGGTTGTCAACGGGAAGAGTCGCGTTGCTCGTCGCCGTCTCGCCACGCTCACGACGGCGCTCGGCCACGCGCTCCTCCTCACGCTTCTTCGCCCACTCGTCGAGAATGACGACGAGCGGCGTGGCGATGAAGATCGACGAGTAGGCACCACTCGTGATGCCCACGAGCAGGGCGAACGCGAAGTTGCGCAGCGTGTCACCTCCGAAGAAGTAGAGCGCGAACAGCGTGAGCAGAACGGTGAGGGTCGTATTCACCGAGCGCGACATGGTCTGGTTCACCGAGAGGTTGCAGATCTCGGCGTAGTTGCCCTTGCGCATGTTCTTCACGTTCTCGCGGATGCGGTCGAACACGACGATGGAGTCCATCACCGAGTAGCCGATGACCGTGAGGAGCGCGGCCAGGAAGGGCGAGTCGACCTGACGCGAGGTGAGCGAGTAGAGACCCGCCATGATGATGACGTCGTGCACGAGGGCGATGTCGGCCGCCAGACCATAGCGAACCTGATTGCCGAAGCGCAGGGTGATGTAGATGAGCTGCAGCACGAGCGCCACCACGAGCGCGAGGAGGCTGTTCACCCACAGTTCGCGACCAATGATGGGATCGATGGTCTCGCGAGAGAGAATCGCGGCGGAGACCGCCGTGCTCTCCGCCGGAGGCGCTGCTGCCGGAGAGGCCGACGCCTCAGGAGCACCGCTGGCCGACGCCGCGGGAACGCCGCTGGCCGACGCTGCGGGAGCACCGCTGGCCGACGCTGCGGGCGCACCGCTGGCCGACGCTGCGGGCGCACCGCTGGCCGACGCCGCGGGCTCGTCGATGGACTTGCCCGCCTGGCGGAACAGGTGGCCCACCTTGCCCTCGATGGCCGTGGCCATGCCTTCGATCTCGGCGGTGGTCAGCGGCTTCTGGTCGATGCGACCGACGCGGATGATGACGCGACGGTACGGGTTCTTGCTGTTGAGCGACTTCTCCTCGACCTGCACCTGCGGGTCCTGGAAGCTGAGGCTCTTCTCGGTCGCGTAGGCCTGGATGGCATTGCGGACGAGCTCAGGCGTTACGCTCTCCTGGTTCTCGGTGACACCGATCTCGACCAGCGTGCCGCCGGCGAAGTCCATGCCGTAGTTGAACTTCTTGATCGAGATGGCGCCGAAGCTGATGACAAGCAGTACGGCAGAGATTCCGAAGAAGATGTTGCGCGAGCCCACGAGGTCGCGCGTGCGGTTGCGGAAGCCCGCCGCCCAGAGCGCAAGCGCGATGAGCGAGACGGCCGCCACCACCATTCCGATGGCGTCAGTAGCAGTGATGTTCAGCATTTCTCGTTTTCCTCCACGCGCCTACGCGCCATAGCTCTTGGGATTGGTGACA
>RGZZ01000109.1 GCA_010028905.1 Pseudomonadota bacterium
TCATTCACTCATCCTTGGATGGGTGAGCATAGGGGCAGGCGCTGTTCTCGGATGGCAGCACCCGTGGCCAGAGATGCACGTGGCCTCTCTAGACTTTGCGGCCACCCCCCTGATTGCCGCGACCCTCTACGTTCTCGTGAAGCGATGGTGCGGAGGACGAAGCGCCGTGGCGGCCGTCGTCGGATGGCTGGCGCTGCTGGCCGTGTCACACAGCGTGGCCGTATCGCCCATCGAAGCCCCGGAGATACTTGCCAACCCACAGGGGGGACACGACACCCTGGCCGGGGTCAGCACCCAGATCGTCGTGATGGCGAAACGAAACCTCAGCTGCGCCGGAAGCGGCCAGGTGCTCGTCGGACTTGGCAGTCTCTGCCTTCTCGAGCACCTGGCGCTCCCGCTGTGGGGCTGGGCGGCGCTCCTGGTGGCGGCGTCGGCCTTCCAGCCCCAGTTCGCCTTCGTCCCCTTGCTCATGATGACGCTGCTGCGGTCACGCACCATTCTGGTGGTCGGCTTCAACGACAAGGCGAGGGCCGCCGCGCTCCGCTGCGCCTTGCTTGCGTGCGTGGCGCTCGTGATCAAGCGCTCCGCCGGCCTTCACCTGCCCGTGCGCGTCGACAGCGTGACGCTTCCCCTGGCATGGTGGACAGCCTCGTGGCTCCTTGACGGCGAGGCCCTCATGCCCCACGTGGCACGCATCCTCATCTCGGGAATCCTCTGCGTCTCCACCGTGGCCAACTTCCGCGCGTGGCCCGCGCTCGGCATCGTGCTGCTGGCGGCCTTCGTCTTCAAGTCGCCCACCGTCGTCGCCACAGAGGAAACCGAGGCCTACAGCTCGAGCGAAGCCACCACCTGATCCATCAGCGGTGCCCACCCTCGGTTGGCCTGGGGGTTTGCCGGGCTGGGGTGCCCCACGGTGCCGATGCGCACCTCGAGGCCGGCGAGCGCTTCGTGCAGGCGCTGCTCGGCGTACCGACCCACACCGATGACGACCCGCGGCGAGAAGAGCGTCACCGTGTCACGCAGGGCCCGATCACACGCCGCCATGACGGCGCGCTGCTCGTCTCGGGGCAGCTGGTCCGGCGTTCGATTGCGACCGCTCTCCTCCATGAACACCAGGGGACAGTAGTTGATGACGAAGAACCGCGCGAAGAAGCGCTCGGGCGTGCCATAGCGCTCGCGCGCCCAGCCCCAGATGCGAGCGCCGCTCACCTCGCTGCGCAAGCAGGCGAATCCGCTCACAGGACGCTTCGGATGCTCGTCCGCGGGCTTGAGCACGGTCTGACAGATGCCCAGCCAGTCGCGCACCATCGACACCTCGCCGAATGGCACCCCGGTCTGGGCCATGCCGAAGGGCCCCGGGTTCATGCCCAGCAGGAGCACTTCCCGCGGTGGCGTTCCATAGCGCGACACATACTCGTCATAGCACGCCCGCGCATACACCAGGGGATTGTAGACGTGGGTCACCGGGCGCTTGAAGCGCAACGGCGCAAGATCAGCCACGAGACGGTCGGTGATGGCCGTCAGCGCAGGCTGGGTCGAGGCGCGCCGGGTCACGACTTCTCTGTCTTCTTCGCGAACCCGCGATACTCGAGCAGCGGCTCGATGGACGGGGCCTTGCCACGGAAGCGGCGATAGGCCACGGCCGGATCGACCGTGTTGCCCACCTGCAGCACATCGTCGTGATAGCGCTTCGCCACCTTCTGGTCGTACGGCCCGCCGGCTTCGGTGAAGGCGCGGAAGGCGTCGTGGTCGAGCACCTCCGCCCACAGATAGCTGTAATAGCCGGCGGCGTACCCGTCATCGGAGAAGATGTGACCGAAATGAGGAATGCGGTGGCGCATCACGATCTCCTTGGGCATGCCGAGAGCCACCAGCGATTCCTGCTCGAAGCGACGGGGCTCGACCGGGGTCTCGCCCGCCAGGTGGAGCTGCATGTCGACGATGGCCGAAGCGAGGTACTCGACCGTGGCAAAGCCCTGGTTGAACGTATGGGCCCTTCGGATGCGCTCCACCAGCGCAGCCGACATGGGCTTGCCCGTCTCGCAGTGCAGCGCGAACCGGCTGAGAACCTCGGGCGTCGAGAGCCAGTGCTCGTTGAGCTGAGAGGGGAACTCGACGAAGTCGCGCGGCACGTTGGTGCCAGACAGCGTGGGGTAGTGAACCTTCGAGCTCAGCCCGTGCAGCGCATGACCGAACTCGTGAAAGAGCGTCTCTGCGTCGTCCCACGAGATGAGCACGGGTGCGCCAGGCGCGCCCTTCACGAAGTTGGCGTTGTTCGAGACGATGGGGAGCACCGGCTTCTCGAACGCCTCCTGGGTGCGATACTCGTTCATCCAGGCGCCCGAGCTCTTCCCCGCGCGGGCGTAGGGGTCGAAGTACCAGGTGCCGACCACGTCACCTGAGGGGCCGCTGACCTCGAACACGCGCACGTCCGGGTGGATTGTGGCAATGCCGTGCAGCTCTTTGTAGTGCAGGCCGAAGAGCTTCGTGGACGCCCAGAACATGGCTTCACGCATCTTCTCGAGCTGCAGGTAGGGCTTGATCTCGCTCTCGTCGAGATCATACTTCGCCTTGCGCACCTTCTCGGCGTAGTAGCGGTAGTCCCAAGGCTCGATCTTCACCCCGCCGCCCTCGGCGTCGGCCACCGCCTGCATGTCGACCACCTCTTCGCGCGCCCGCGCAACAGCGGCCGGCCAGACCTTCATCATGAGGTCCATGGCCTGCTGCGGCGTCTTCGCCATGCCGCTGTCCACCGACCAGTGCGCGTAGGTGGCGTGCCCGAGCAGCTTCGCCCGCTTCGCGCGAAGGGCGAGGATCTCGGTGACCAGCGGATTGTTGTCGTGCGGCCCCGGCGTGTCGCCGCGATGCACCCAGAGACGAAACGCCTTCTCACGCAGATCGCGCCGCGATGCGTAGGTGAGGAACGGCTCCATGGCGGACCGGGTGTTCACAATCACCCAGGTGTCAGGTCTCTTCTTCTCCTTTGCCGAGGCGGCCGCTGCGTCGATGAGCCACTGCGGCAGACCGGCCAGCTCGTCAGCGGCGGTGAGAACCAGCATCTGATTCTCCTCATCGGCCAGCTGGTTCTGGCGGAAGCGCGTGTAGAGCG
Source organism: Pseudomonadota bacterium (assembly GCA_010028905.1). Taxonomy (NCBI): domain Bacteria; kingdom Pseudomonadati; phylum Pseudomonadota; species Pseudomonadota bacterium. The sequence continues at coordinate 3,110 of RGZZ01000109.1, forward strand.
TGGCGAGCTTCTGGTTGATCTTTGACAGCTCACGCTTCTGTGCCGCGTCGAGACGGGCGCCGGAGCGCACAAAACGGTTGTGGTACACCCAGGCGAGACGCTGCTGCTCCGACGTGAGGCCGTTGCGCTCGCGCGCCTCGTAGACCGCTTCGATGCGCCTGAACAGCCGGGCATTCTGCACGATCTCGTCATCAAAGGCTGCCAGCCTGGGCTTCCACGTGCGGTCGATGGACTGGATGGCCGGCGTGTTCGCCGTGGAGGTGAAGATGTCGAACACGCTCATGACGCGTGCGAACGTGCGTCCGGCGGCCTCGAGGGGGGCGAGGGTGTTGGCGAAGGTGGGTCGCGCCCGCTGGTTGGCGATGCGCTCGATCTCTGCGCGGCACTCGGCCATGGAAGCGCGGAACGCCGCAGGGAACATGCGCGGCTTGACGCTGCTGAAAGGAGGCAGCCCACCGTATGGCCCCGGCCAGGCTTCGAGCAGGGGGTTCGATTCGCTGGCCGTGCCCCGCGTCGAGGCGGCCGAGGCCTTCTTTGTGGGAGTTCCCGCCGCGAGGGCGGGCAGACGGACCTGATCGGCCGCAACCACAGCGGCGGCGGTGACGAGCTCGAGAAACTTGCGACGGTTCACGCGTCCTCCGAGAGACGCCCACGAAGCAAGACGCGGGCGGAGATCGAGATGGTGACGATTCTCGCTCTCCGCCCGCGCCCCTGCGCAGGCCACTGATGCCGAGGATGGCTCCGCCTACTTGAAGGTGTAGCCCTTCGCTGCACCCTCGGTGTGCACCACGCGCAGCACGGCCGACTGCAGCGATGCGTCTCCCTTGCTTGCGTGGGTGGCGAGATAGCGGTCACGCTCGGCGTTCAAGGTGCGGATGCGCTGCTGGATCTGCTCTCGCTCGCGCACCTTGGCGTCGACGTAGGCCTGACGTTGAGCGGCAGGAATCGCCCGAACCGCGGCGGGCAGCTCCTCGGCAGGCATCGACTCGAGCTTCTTGCCGTCCTTGACCGCGTCGCAGAGGTCCCACGCACCGTTGCTGTACACCGCGCTGTTGGCCTTGGCCGCGGCACGCTGCATGCCGGCCTCGGCAGAGGCGCCCGACACCGCGCAGTCCTGGGCCTGCATGCGGGCGTATCCACGGGCACCGCCACCACCGTAGGGCAGGCAGGTCTGGTTCAGCTTGTCGCTGAGGCCGCGAATCTCGTCATCCTGCGGGGTGGGAACGTAGACCTGCTTCTGATCTTGATCGATGGCGAGGAACTCTCCGCCCCCGAGCGCAGCCCCGTTGGCCCACCCGGTCGCCAGCCCCTCGGACGAAGAGCCGCAGAAGACCGTGTTCACGACGATGCCCTTCTCCGCCGCGTCGCGGCACACCGACCGATAGTCGATGGGACCCTGGCTGAACGGCTCGTTGCCCGCGATGAAGACGATGTGCAGATCGCCTTCCCGCCGGTCGCGCCACGTCAGCCCACGCGTGGCATCACGCAGCACCCAGCCGCAGTACTCCTCGCCGCCGTTCGTGCGCAGTGCGAACAGGGCCTCGGAGATTCCGTCGAGGTCAGTGGTGAAGGGTGCGATCTGGCGCAGGAACCCCTGGCCCGCCGGCAGCGACTGCTTGCCGTACTCGTAGAGGGCGACCTCGATCTGCGGCTTCAACCCACGCCGCTCGGCGCGGCCGAACTCGTTTACGATGCGCCACAGCTGGGTGCGGGCCTGATCGATGAGCCCTTCCATGCTGCTGCTGGTGTCGAGCAGAATGGCCACCTGTACCACCGGGCGCTTGCCGGGATCCGGCGGGGTGACCCACGCGCCAGTAGGCTTCGGATCGTGTACGCCGGTTGGGTCGCCGCTCACCGGACGGCCAATGGACCCCGTCTCGTGCGGAGCGGGCGTCTTTGCGAAGACCAGATGGGACAGGGCGATCTTGCTGAAGCAGACCGCAAAGATGAGGAACATCGAGGCAAGGTAGACCTCTGTGCGAACGCGCATGCGATGACTCTCCCACGTTTTGATGAGAGAATGGTCGTCGTGACGCTGGCGTTATTTCACATCTCGCAGAGAATCGTTCGCAAGATGTCGCGCGATTGCCAAAAAGCCCCGTCCCGAGCCAGAGACGAAGGCTCCACCTTCTCCTTGGAAAGCATCATCGCACGGGTCAGAGAGGGCGCTCGTCGACGCACACGCAGTTGCGTCCAAGTGCCTTCGCGCGATACAGCGCACGGTCAGCCGCGGCGAGCAGGTGGCCAGGCTCGTGGTTCTGCCCGTGCACCAATTCCGCAACGCCGATGCTCACAGTCAGCGCAAGGGCTGTGTCGCCTCGCGCTGACGACACCGGTATGGGCGCCTCGGTGATTCGCTGGCGCAGCCGATCGGCAAGTATCCGCGCCTCATCGAGCGCCACGTGCCGCAGCAGGACGGTGAACTCCTCACCACCGTAACGCCCAAACAGATCGTAGGTCCGCAAGGTCGAGGCCACGCTCTTTGCCACGGCCTGCAACACGGCATCACCCGCCGCGTGCCCGTGCTCATCGTTCACCCGCTTGAAGTGATCGACATCGATCATCAGTGCGCAGAGCCGCGTGTTGGACCGGAGCGCAAGCTCGAACTCCTGACGCATGCGCGCCAGGAGATGGCGCCGGTTCAAGACCCCCGTCAGACCGTCGCGGGTCGCGGTGGTGTACAGATCATGCTGAAGAGCCGCCTCAGCCTCGTCATATCTCCCGAAGCGAAAGGCCTCGACGTCGCCGATGCCGATGATGTCGCCCTCAGAGAGGAAACACGACGTGACGGGCGCGCCCTCGACGTAGGTACCGTTCGTGGAGTCGAGATCGGTCAGCTCGACATGGCCCTCGGGATAGAGCTCGAAGCGCGCGTGCGCGCGACTCACGCTGGTGTAGGGCAGCTGCAGATCAGCGCTGCCCCCGCGTCCAACGACAGTCACGGGCCTCTCGAGAGGAACCAGCTCTCCGGCGGCATCACCGTGAACGATGAGAAGGCACGGCCGGCGGTTGACTTACACTGACGCGACGCGTGCTCTCCTCGTCGCCTGGAGTCTTGGGGCTCACAAGGGCCGAATGTTCGGCCTGTCGTTACCGCTTCCCTCCGACGAAGACGCCAGAGAGGCGACGGTCAGCCGGCCTGCTCTCCGTGGCACATGACCCGGTTTCGACCGCTCTGCTTGGCGAGGTAGAGCGCCTGGTCGGCCAGCTCGAGCAACGCCTCCGGCGTATGGATGTGGTTCACGTCGAGGCTTGCCAGACCGACGCTGATGGTGACCTCGACACGACCCTCTGCGTCAGTCGGCGCATCAAGCGGCTCCTGCGCCACGCTGAGACGCACCCGATCGACCACCTGCAGCGCCTGTTCCGGGTCGGTGTGACGAAGCACGAGCGAGAACTCCTCACCGCCGTAGCGACCGACCAGATCGTAGCTGCGCAGCTGCTTTCGGATGCGCCCCGCCACCCCTCGCAGCACGCGATCACCCGTGGCGTGGCCGTGACGATCGTTCACCTGCTTGAAGTAGTCGATGTCGATCATGCTGACACAGAGCGGGTCACCGGTGCGCAAGGCGAGCTGGAACTCCTGACGCAGGCGTAGCATGAAGTGACGGCGGTTCAGCACGTCGGTGAGGCCATCGCGCGTGGCCGCGAGATAGAGCTGATGCTGCAGGTTCTTCTCGTTCTCGGCGTAGCGGCCGAAGCGGAACGCCTCTACGTCACCCAGGCCGATGGTGTCGCCGTCCTTGAGAGTGACACGTTCGATGGGGGCCCCGTCTACGTAGGTGCCGTTCGTCGACCCGAGGTCGACCAGATCGATCTGGCCGTTCGGATGTCGGACGAACCTGGCATGGAGACGACTCACACTGTCGAAGTCGAGATGGATGTCTGCCCGCGAGCCGCGACCCGCAACGGTCTCTGCAGCCTCGAGCGGGATGAGCTCTCCGGTGCGCTCGCCGCTGACCATCAGCAAGCAGGGCAGGCGCTCACGGCTCTGTGCTGCCCCTCTGAGCGGGCGGGCGATGTGCGTCGTGCACACGTCGTCGGCGTCGTTCTTGCCCATGAATGACAACTCTTCGACGATCTCCACATTTTCCTTCAGCCGCATCTTGGAAACGCCCCCCTTCAATCAGGCGCGTGTCGAGAGGGGAGAGCCCGGCGCTCAGGGAAGACCGCAAGCGAGGACGGTGAGCGCATGACTTCAGGAGACGCAGTGGGGCTGAGCCTTCAGGAGCGATACGCACCCCACGGGGTTTGCTTCGGGTGCGGTGTCGAGAACCCGCGGGGGCTGCGCATCCGCAGCTTTCCGGAAGGAGACGAGGTGGTGGCCGCCTGGCGGGCCGAACCCTGGCACGAAGCCTGGGAGGGATGCCTCTCCGGCGGCGTGACGGGGGCCCTGCTCGATTGCCACAGCAACTGGACAGCCGCCTGGCACCTCATGCGACGGGCGGGCCTCACCGACCGGGTCCCGAACACCGTCACCGCCGACTTCCACGTGCGCCTGCTGCGCCCCACCCCCACCGACGGCCCCCTCACGCTGCGCGCGCATCCGGTCGAGATCTCCGATGATCGGGCCACCGTGGAAGCCACGCTCGAGGCCCGCGGCAAGGTATGCGCAACCTGTCGCGGCACCTTCGTCGCCGTGAAGGAGGGCCACCCCGCCTACGGTCGCTGGTAGCCCGAGCCCACCGCTACCGCACCCGCGAAGGGCCGCGAGGGCGCTGCGCAGGTAGGACACGTCCAACCCGCGCCGAACTTCCCGAGACTCTCCCCATCACCACCCCCCACAGAAGGTTCACGCATGTTCTCCGAAGTCAGCACCAACGTCCGCTTCCCCCTCCTCGAAGAGGAGATCCTCACCCTCTGGCGCGAGCAAAGCGCGTTCCAGGCCTCTCTCGACCTGCGAAAAGGCGCACCCGAGTTCGTGTTCTACGAAGGCCCCCCCACTGCCAACGGACGTCCCGGCGTTCACCACATCCAGGCCCGTGCCTACAAGGACCTCTTCCCCCGCTACAAGACCATGCAGGGCTTCCTCGTGAACCGCAAGGCCGGGTGGGACTGTCACGGCCTCCCCGTCGAGCTCGAGGTCGAGAAGCGACTCGGCTTCTCAGGAAAGCAGGCCATCGAGGCCTACGGTGTCGAGCCGTTCAACAAGCAGTGCCGCGCCTCGGTGATGGAGTACGAGCAGGCGTGGCGCCAGATGACCGAGCGCATCGGATACTGGGTCGATCTCGACCGCCCGTACATGACCATGAGCAACGACTACGTCGAGAGCGTCTGGTGGTCGTTGCGCCAGCTGTGGGACAAGGGGCTGGTCTATCTCGGCTACAAGGTGGTGCCGTACTGCCCGCGCTGTGGCACGCCGCTCTCTTCGCACGAGGTGGGTCTGGGGTACAAGGACGTGGTCGATCCGTCGATCACCATCCGGTTCACCCTCAAGAACCCGGCTTCGCTCGGCCTGCCCGAGGGCACGTCGCTGCTGGTGTGGACCACCACCCCCTGGACGCTGCCCGGGAACGTGGCCGCGGCCGTCAACCCCGGCCTCGAGTACGTGGCGGCTCGCCGCGCCGATGGAGACGAGATCTTCATTCTCGCACGCTCGCTGATGACGCGGGTCCTCGGGGAAGACGCAATCTTGATCAAGACGCTCTCGTCACGCGATCTGGCCGGGAAGGAGTACATCCCGCCCTTCCCCCAGGTGGGCGAGAAGATGCTGGCCCACAACCAGCAGTCCCACGCCCACACCCAGATGGAAGAGGCCTCGACCGGCTCCATCGCCGACGCCGATCTCCAACCCTCCGACTCGGGCGAAGGGGGCAAGCCCACAGCCTGGTACATCGTGACCGGCGACTTCGTCACTGCCGAAGATGGCACCGGCATCGTGCACATCGCACCGGCCTTCGGCGCTGACGACATGGACATGTCTCGGGTCCACGGCCTGCCCGTTCTGCGCACCGTCGACGGCGCGGGGCACTTCCTGCCGGAGGTCGAGCTGCCCACCGATGGCGAGCCCATCTCGCTTGCCGGAGAGCTCTTCAAATCCGCCGACAAGACCATCATCCGCAACCTCCGCCAGCGCGGCATCCTGTTTGCCCAGACCGACTACAAGCACGCCTACCCGCACTGCTGGCGCTGCAGCACGGCACTCATGTACTACGCCACGAACTCGTGGTTCATCGCCAACACCCGGGTGCGTGACCGCCTCATCGAGAAGAACCAGGAGATCAACTGGGTTCCGGCTCACATCAAGAATGGCCGCTACGGCGACTGGCTCGACAATCTGGTCGACTGGGCCCTCTCCCGCTCGCGCTACTGGGGAACGCCGCTGCCCATCTGGATCTGCGGCGACTGCTCGCATCGCCACATGGTCGGATCATACGAAGAGCTCGGGCGCATGGGACGGCGCAACGGCGCCCCGGTCGATGTGAGCGCGCCCGACTTCGACCCCCATCGCCCCTATGTCGACGAGATCGTGCTCACGTGCGACGCGTGCGAGGGCGACATGCACCGCATCAGCGATGTCATCGACTGCTGGTACGACAGTGGCGCCATGCCCTTCGCCCAGGTGCACTACCCGTTCGAGAACGCCGATCGCTTCGACCGCGACTTCCCCGCCAGCTTCATCTGTGAAGGCCTCGACCAGACCCGCGGCTGGTTCAACTCGTTGCATCAGCTCGGCGTGATGCTCTTCGACGACATCGCCTACCGCACGGTGATCTGCCACGGCCTGGTGCTCGACGAAGAGGGCAACAAGATGTCGAAGAGCCGCGGGAACGTGGTTGACCCGTGGGAGATCCTCAACGCCCACGGAGCCGACGCCATGCGGTGGTACCTCTACAGCTCGGCCCCTCCCGAAGCCAGCCGCCGCTTCTCGGTGAACCTGGTGGGCGACGCCGTGCGCAAGTACATCCTCACGCTCTGGAACACCTACGCCTTCTTCGTGCAGAACGCCAACGAAGACAAACCCGACTTGAAGCCCCCCGTCGACGGGTCAGCCCTGCCGCTCATCGACCGCTGGGCCATCGCGCGTCTGCAAGAGACCGTGGCCCACGTCACCGAGGCGCTCGACAGCTACGATCCCACTACGGCGGCCCGCGCGCTCGAAGCCTTTGTCGACGACCTCTCGAACTGGTACGTGCGCCGCAACCGACGCCGTTTCTGGGAGGGCGATGGCGCGGCCTATCACACGCTCTACACCTGTCTCGTGGGCATCACCCGCATGACGGCTCCCTTCACGCCGTTCCTCGCCGAGGCGCTGCATCAGAACCTCGTGCGCAGAATCGATCCCAGCGCGCCCGCCAGCGTGCACCTGTGCGATTACCCCAAGGCCGACGGCACACGCATCGATCAGGCGCTGCTCGACGAGATGCGCGCCACCATCAACGTGGTCTCCCTGGGGCGAGCCGCGCGGCAGAGCGCCAAGCTCAAGACCCGGCAGCCGCTCATCGAGGCGGTGGTGGCCCCGCGCAGCCGCGTCGATCTCGACGCATTGCGACGGTCCGAGGAGCAGCTGCGCGAGGAGCTCAACGTCAAGCAGATCCGCTTCCTCGAGCCGGGCTCTGACTTCGTGACCTATCGGCTGCGGCCCAACCTCCCCGTCATGGGCAAGAAGTACGGCAAGCAGATCCCCGCCATCAAGAAGGCCCTCGAGAGCATCTCGGGCGCCACGGTAGCCGCGGCGGTACGGGAGTCGAACCCCTTCGACCTCCCCCTCGAGGGCGGCGAGACGTTGCGGATGCAGCCGGACGAGGTGCTCATCGATCCGCAGGCGCCTGAGGGCTACGCCTACAGCGAGGGCGACGGCCGCCTCGTGGCCCTTGACACCCGAGTCACCGAAGCCCTCCAGCTCGAAGGCCTGTCACGCGACCTCATCCGCAATCTCAACGACCTGCGCAAGAAGGCCGGGCTCCACATCTCCGACCAGATCGCCGTCTGGGTGGGCAGCAGCGGAACCGATGTGCGCGCGGCCGTGGAGCGCTTCAACGAGGTCATCGCCCACGAGGTGCAGGCTCGGGAGCTCCATCTCGAGCCGCCCCCGGGTGACGCGTTCAGCGCAAGCATCGACCTGGAGGGCGAGACGGTGACCCTGGGGCTCGTGAAGCGCTGACCGCGCTCCAGAGCCTGTCCGATGGGAAGAGACGAGGCCTGCGCGAAGCGGGCCTGATCGCCTTGCTCGCGGCCCTCGTGGTGGCCGTCGACGGCGCCGCGCTCGACACAGGGTTCTACGGCGACGACTTCATCTGGCTCTACAACGCCAGCCGCGTACGCGGCTCGCTCGACCTCTTCACGATTCACGATGCGACCTTCGCCCACTACGACATGGGCTTTCTGTGGCCGCTCAGCAACCTGTTCTTCTTCGTGGGCTGGCATCTCTTCGGCCTCGAGCCCGCGGGCTACCATGCCCTGGCGCTCGGGCTCTGCATCGCCACCGCCTGGCTCCTGGCTCGCTGGGTCACCGACGTATCGGGCCGCTTCGAAGCCGGCGTGGCGGCGGGCGTTGCTTTCGTCGTCTACCCCGGTCACTGGGAGCCCACGATCTGGCTGGCGTCCATCGGCGAGGTGCTTGCGGGGCTCATGACCATGCTCTGCCTCCACGCCTGGTGGCGCTGCCGGTGGCACACGACCCATCGTCTTGCCTGGGCCGCTGTCGCACTCGCGTCGATGGTCGCCGCCGCGCTCGCCAAGGAGTCGGCGCTCTACCTCCCCGTTGTGCTGACCCTGATCGATGTCTGGCTCTGTCCTCCGGCGAGGAACCGCCTGCGTCAGGCCGGAAACCTGCTTGCGATGTGGATCGCTGCCGCCACGGTGGCGGGGTGGAAGGCGTTCAGCGTGTGGAGCGTGCGCGGGAGTCTCGGGCCGTCTCCCGTGAATCTCTCTCCCCGCGATCTCGTCATCGCCGTCACGCAGTACGTCACCGCGCTGCTCTTCGTTCCGGGCGTGGGCGAGCGCACGCCCGTCCCCACCCTGACACAGGCGAACGTCGCCTTCGCCCTGACCCTGATCGTGATCGTCGGGCTCCTTCGTCGAGGGCTTGCCGCTCCAGCGGTTCACGTCGGATGGCTCGTGCTGGCCACCGCCGCCTACGCTCTGCTGGTTCCGGGCGCCCCCTTGCGCGATCGGTACACGTGGCAGGCCTCGCTCCCCCTCGCGGCGCTGCTTGGGCTCGCCGTGTCCGGCGCATCAGAGCGGGTGCGGCGAAGCGCGCGACATGGCGCGGTGCAGGCTGCGGCGCTCGGGGGCATCGGGCTCGCGGTCGCGGGATGCCTGCTCGCGTGCGGCGTGAAGGCGCGTGAAGCCGCGATGGGCTACGCGCGGCTCCATCCTCCGAACCTGGGCGACGCACGCGCCCGAATCGAGGCGGCCCTGCAGGGCCTGGGGCGCCAGGGTCACGTCTACGTCTACGTGCAACCCAACGTGGAGGACGCGCCGGCCCGCGAGGTCATCTTGCTGAGCGGCCTGGCTGAAGATCGGGTGCGGGACTGGTACGATCTGCTGCACGACGCAGGACCCGCAGATGGCGATGTGATGCTCTTCTGGGACGAGTGGGGCGGCACATTCGTCGACCTCACCGACGCGGTGAAGAGCGCCTGGGGGAGAGCGCAGGGAACCATCGCTCTCCCTCGCCTCGCCCCCCATCACGAAGCCC
>RGZZ01000110.1 GCA_010028905.1 Pseudomonadota bacterium
TCCTCCACGTCCGATGCGTGGTCCAGCGGTGCGCGGCTCCCGGGGCAACGGGCGCACCCGCCGCAGGGCGAGGCATGCCAGGCCCAGGCTCTGCGGGGCGCGGGGGCGCAGCAGGCGGAACCGCACCCGCGGGACGCGCGGTCGGCGCGCCCGCCGCGGCCTGCTGTGCACGCATGGCGTCGAGCTTTGCGGCAGGGATGATGCGGCGAACCTCGCCCCCTACCTTGGGCTTCGGACCGGTTCCCGAGCGCGCCATGCTCATCGCGGCAGCAGCCGCTGAATCGATGGTCTTCACCATCGCGGGGCCTCCTGGCGCAGCGGGACGAGCGGAAGCCGGCGCGGCGCCCTCGGCCGCTGCCTGAGCGGGGGCGGCGGGGGCTGCAGCCTGGGCTTTCGGCTCGGGTACGGGCGCAGCGGCCTCTGCTGCAGCAGCGCTCCCGTCACCGCGAGACGGCACCGTCTCCCGTACGCGCTTCACCGTGGCGTCTTCGAGTACGCTGAAATTGCCTCGCGCGTCAACTCCATTGGCGCGAAGAAGATCGAGGAAATCCTTCGCGGGATACCCCATCTCCTTGGCCAGCTCGTACACGCGCAGCTTGTTGTTGTTGCTCACAGTCATCCCTACTTTCGATCTTCAGCGTCGCCGCTTCGCCGCTATCCGCTTGGAGGCCGTTCTCCCGAAGGACCGAGCATCTCGCTCAAGCGCGCCATGCACGCTTCTTCCATCGCGTCAGCGAACATCCGCTTGAATCGCTTCTCGCGAATCAAGCGAGCCAGACAGTCACCGCCTCGGCACACGTACAGCCCTTTTCCCGTGGGGGCCACGCGCGCGCCTCGGCGCATTCTCTCGTTTGCCTCTCCGTCGGAAGAGACCTGACCTGCTCCCTCCGCATCGTTGCGAGTGCCGGATGGGTCGCAGGTCACATTCTCGGGCCAGCCGATCCGTCCGCCGGGACGGCGGACGAGTCGGACCAGCGTTGTTCTAAGGTGGGCAACTCGGCAGACCACACACACCCGCGTGGGCGTGTGAGAGGCCGAACCGACTTCCTCACCCGCCTCAGACGATATCGGTGTAATCGTCTTCCTCCACCTCGAACCGCCGTGGGCGTCCGCCTTTCGCTCGCTTCTTCTTGAGACCATCGTCGTCGTCGCGGCCCTTCTTCTTCTTGCGATGGTCGTCCTTGTCGGCCAGCGGAACAGCCTCAGGCGCCGGCTGGTCGAGGTAGAAGGTGGGCAGGCTTCCCATGTCCTGGGGCTCGACCTCGACCCCCTCATAGAGCGCGGGGTCGTAGGCTGCCGGCTCCTCGCCGTAACCATACCCAGGCTCGGCCTCGGGCGCGGGCTGCTCAGGCTCCTCGAGGGGGGGAAGACCCAGTGCTGCGCGCTCGGCGGCGATGCGTGCCTTCTCGGCCTCTTCCGCCTGCCGCTGCAGCTCCTCCTCGGCGCGACGCGCCTCTTCCTCGCGCTGGATGTCGCGCCACTGCGCCTCGCTCTTGATGTCGATCTTCCACCCGGTCAGCTTGGCTGCAAGGCGCGCGTTCTGCCCCTCCTTGCCGATGGCCAGGGAGAGCTGCTGGTCCGGCACCACGACCAGGGCGGTCTTCTCCTGAACGTTGAGCACCACATGCACGACACGCGCGGGCGACAGCGCATTGGAGACGAAGACCGCAGGATTCTGGTTCCAGTTGATGATGTCGATCTTCTCGCCGCGGAGCTCGTCGACCACCGACTGAACCCGCGAGCCCTTCGGACCCACGCACGCACCGACCGGATCGATGCTCGGGTCATTGCTCTTGACGGCGATCTTCGAACGATATCCGGGCTCACGCACCACGGCTTTGACGTTGATGAGCCCCTGCCTGATCTCGGGGACCTCGAGCTCGAACAGGCGCTTCAGCAGCGCGGGGTGCGTGCGAGACAGCAGGACCTGCGGCCCGCGCGTGGTGCGACGGACCTCGATGACGTAGGCGCGGACGCGCTCCCCGTGACGGAAGTACTCGTGAGGCGACATCTCGGAGGCCATGAGCACGCCTTCCGCCTTGCCCAGGTCGATGAGCGCGTTGCGATTCTCGTAGCGCTGCAGGGGACCAGTGACGATGTCGCCTTCCTTGCGGGCATACTCGCTGAACACGATCTCGCGCTCTGCCTCGCGGATGCGCTGCACGATGACCTGCTTGGCGGTCTGGGCGGCGATGCGACCGAAGTCGGTGGGTGTGACCTCGATAAGAACCTCTTCGCCGGGCTGCACGCCATCGACGAGCATCTCGGCTTCTTCGAGGGACATCTGGAGGATCGGGTCCTCGACCTCTTCGACGACGAGCTTGCGGCTGAATACACGGCTCTGGCCGTTCTGCCGGTTGATCTCGACCATGATGTTCTCGTCGGGACCGAAGTTGCGCTTATAGGCCGCAGCCAGGGCGTCTTCGAGCGCCAGGACGAGCATGTCGAGGGGGATGTTCCGATCTTTCTCGATCTGCTTCAGCGCACTGATGAATTCTGTGTTCATTCCAGACCATACCTCCGTCGGGCGAATCGCGACGACGCGTTCGCCCCGTATTCTGTTGTCTTGGTCTCTCGCCACTGACCCGGACCACGCGGTGGGAAACGCGGACGCTTCCCGATCGACACGTGCCGGGCCGTGCGCTGGGCTTGCCACGAGCCCTGTTCACCACGAACGCCGTACAGCGAGGTTCAACCTGACGGAGAGCGGTCCTCCCAATGTCCTGGTGCGCGATCGGCACGCCGTCGCCACCTGGAGGCGTCGGCGCGCCGCCTTCAGGGCAAAAAATCTGCCCGACGGCGGGTGCCGCGGGCAAGATCGACCTGAAAGCAAAAGAGCGGGTCGAACCCACTCTTTCGAGTCAAGCAGAGCGCAGGCCTCGAGGATGATATCATATCGTCGATAGCCATGCAAGGGCCCGCGGCCCGCGATGCGCGCCCGCGGTTCGTCGAGGCGATGTCAGGGGGCCAGGCAGGCAGCCCGCGGCTTCGCCAGCATCTCGAGCACGAGGTCAGCGGTGCGTGAGGCCGAGTCCGGCGCCGAGAGATCACGGGAGACGCGCCGCATGCGCCGCAGCGTGTCGACGTCTCGCAGCATCTCCTCGATGGTCGTGGGCAGCGTCTTCTCGCTGGCCGCGCGCACGGCCACCCGCTTGTTGAGCAGATACTTCGAGTTGCGCATCTCCTGACCGGGCAGCGGGTGGATGATGACCATGGGCAGTCCTGAGGCGAGCGCCTCGGCAGAGGTCAGCCCCCCGGGTTTGGTGACCAGCAGATCTGCGGCGGCCATGTAGTCGTAGACGTTGTCGATGTATCCGAACGACTGGAGCCGCACCGGATGCCCCCCGAGACGCTGACGCTCCTCGTCGAGCTGCTCGCGCAGACGCTCGTTGCGCCCCGCGAGAACCACCATGTGCATGGGGCGCTCGATGCGTCTCACGAGCTTCATGATGCGCTCGACCGGCCCCATTCCGAGACCGCCGCCCATCACCAGGACCACGGGAAGGCCGGCATTGAGATCGAGGCGATCGCGCAGCGCCTGCAACTCGCGCGGCTGCCCGAACCGCGGGTCGATGGGGATTCCCGTGACGCGGACCCGCTCGCTCTCCACCCCGCGGGCGATGAGCTGGCGCTCGAGATCGTCGTTGGCCACGGCGTACACGTCGACGTTCTTGTGGACCCAGCCCGGGTGAACGACGAAGTCGGTGACGATTCCAACGCTCGGAACGCGAAGCCCGAAGCGCTCGCGTATCGACGAGATGATGCCGAAGGGGAATGCGTGCGTGCAGACGATGACGTCGGGCTTCCACGACTCGATGAGGTTGCGGAACGTGCCCCCGTAGAGTCGGTTGAGCACGCGGCGAACGCCCGACAGGCTCGAGGGGCGCTCCTTGCTCTCATAGATCAGGCCGTACAGGGTGGGAAAGGCCTTGAGGAGATGGATGTACCCCTCCTCCACCATCTTCCCCACGCGCTGGCTGGCGTACTGCACCGAGTTGATGATCTGCGCATCGACGTCGGGCAGGCGCTCGCGAAGCGCGCGAAGGGTGGCCTCGGCGGCTGCCGCATGACCTGTGCCCATGTTCGCTGATAGGAAGAGAACCCGTGCTGGGACCGCCACGTCCGCTCCTGTTCCGCTTGCGTCGCCTGTCGAAGGTTGGGTCGAGGCTTCGACCCTTCGAAGAATTCTCCTCGGTGCCAACGACCACGTCCCGATCACGCAGGGCCTGCGCGCGACCATGACCGGCCGCGGCGCATATGCCCGCTAACACAACTCTAGCACTCATGCCCGGAGACTGCCAAAATGTGAATAAGATGTTACTACAAAGAGAAAAGACTCGAAAAACAGCAAAAACAACGTGATTCCCACCCTTGCTCACCCCCCGTTCCCGTGTGTAGGATGTGGAGGCGTGACGGGCCTGACAGCCTGGCGCTATTATTTTTGCCCCGTGCCTGGCACTCGACCTGCTCGAGTGCCAGAGCGCTCCGCCGACAGGCGCGGCAGAAACATGACCGCCGCCTCGACGAGGCGCCCGGCGCAAACTGACCCCTAGATCACGATGGAGGTAGTTCCATGACAACGGCAACCAAGCTGAGCATCCGCCCGCTGGGCGATCGCGTCATCCTGAAGGCGCTCCCGAGCGAGGAGAAGACCCGCGGAGGCGTCATCCTTCCCGACACCGCGAAGGAGAAGCCCCAGCAGGCCGAGGTGGTGGCCGTCGGTACCGGCCGCCTGCTCGACAACGGCGAGAAGGTCCCGATGGAAGTCAAGGTCGGTGACAAGGTGCTGTACGGCAAGTACTCAGGCACCGAGGTGAAGATCGAGGGCGAAGAGTTCCTCATCGTCAAGGAAACCGAGATCCTCGGCATCCTCCAGGGCTGATCCAGGCGGGGCGCGGGCACCTGAGATGCCCGCTGCCCCCCTCCACGGTCTGACAACGTTCCACCCAAATCACAGCAAGGAGAGACCCAATCCATGGCAGCCAAGATGCTTCTCTACAACGAAGAGGCCCGCAAGGCCCTCGAGTGCGGCGTGAACCAGCTCGCGAACGCCGTGAAGGTGACCCTCGGCCCGCGCGGCCGCAACGTGGTGCTCGACAAGAAGTTCGGCGCCCCCACCATCACCAACGACGGCGTGACCATCGCGAAGGAGATCGAAGTCGAGAACCCGTTCGAGAACATGGGTGCTCAGCTCGTGCGCGAGGTCGCCAGCAAGACCAATGACGTCGCTGGCGACGGCACCACCACCGCCACCGTTCTCGCCCAGGCGATGATCCGCGAGGGCCTCAAGAACGTGACCGGCGGCGCCAACCCGATGATGGTGAAGCGCGGCATCGAGAAGTTCGTCGAGCACGTGGTCGACGAGCTCAAGAAGCTCGCCACCCCGGTCGAGACGAAGGAGCGCATCGCTGAGGTCGCCTCCATCGCCGCCAACAACGACCAGGCCATCGGCAAGCTCATCGCCGAGGCGATGGAGAAGGTGGGCAAGGACGGCGTCATCACCGTCGAGGAGTCGAAGACCCTCGCCACCTCGCTCGACCACGTCGAGGGCATGCAGTTCGACAAGGGCTATGTGTCGCCGTACATGGTGACCGACCCCGAGCGCATGGAGGCCGTGCTCAACGAGCCGTACATCTTCATCACCGAGAAGAAGATCTCGGCCGTCGCCGACATGCTGCCCCTGCTCGAGAAGATCGTGCAGATGCAGCGCCCGCTCGTCATCATCGCCGAGGACGTCGATGGTGAGGCGCTCGCCACCCTGGTGGTGAACAAGCTCCGCGGCACCTTCCAGGTCGTGGCCGTGAAGGCCCCCGGCTTCGGCGACCGCCGCAAGGAGATGCTCAAGGACATCGCCATCCTCACCGGTGGCCAGGTCGTGAGCGACGAGCTCGGCATCAAGCTCGACAAGGTGACCATCGACATGCTCGGCACCGCCCAGAAGGTCAAGGTCACCAAGGACGAGACCACCATCGTCGAGGGCCGCGGCAAGAATGACGAGATCCAGGGCCGCATCGAGCTCATCAAGCGCCAGGTGAAGGAGACCGACAGCGACTTCGATCGTGAGAAGCTGCAGGAGCGCCTCGCCAAGCTCGTGGGCGGCGTCGCCGTCGTCCGCGTGGGCGCGGCCACCGAGGTCGAGCTCAAGGAGAAGAAGCACCGCATCGAGGACGCGCTCAGCGCCACCCGCGCCGCGGTCGAAGAGGGCATCGTTCCTGGCGGCGGCGTCGCCTTCGTGAACGTGCTCAAGAAGCTCGACTTCAAGCTCGAGGGTGACGAGGCCATCGGTGGCAACATCGTGCGCCGCGCGCTCGAGGAGCCCCTCCGCCTCATCGCCAACAACGCGGGCCAGGAAGGCTCGGTTGTGGTCGAGCACGTCAAGACCCTCGACGCTGGCCACGGCTACGACGCCCTCAACCAGAAGTACGTCGACATGGTCAAGACCGGCATCGTCGACCCGGTGAAGGGCCTGCCCTTCTTCTTTTCCGTGCTTCCAGACCATGGCTTGAACCCGACGCAAAGCAGGATCAGCCCACCGCCCCGTCCAAAAGCGGCCGCGTGATTTCCCGCTATTCCCGCCCCGAGATGACGGCGATCTGGGCCCCCCAGAACCGCTTCCAGAAGTGGCTCGACGTCGAGCTCGCCGTCTGCGAAGCCTGGGCCCGCCTGGGCACATTCGAAACCGCCATGGTCGCGCGCGTCCGGGGCCAGGCGCGCTTCGACATCGACCGCATCGACGAGATCGAGAAGACGACGCACCACGATGTGCTCGCCTTCCTCGGAAGCGTGCAGGAGAGCGTCGAGCCAGACGACGCGCGCTGCATCCACTTCGGCGTGACCTCGTCGGACGTGGTCGACACCGGTCTCGCGCTCGTCATGGTCGAGGCAGCCGCGCACATCGACGCCGAACTCGATCGTCTCACCGCAACCGTAGCCGCCTGCGCATTGCGCCATCACGATACGCTCATGGCCGGCCGAACCCACGGAGTGCACGCCGAACCCATGAGCCTGGGCCTGAAGTTCCTGCTCTGGCATGAGGAGCTCAAGCGCCAGAAGGAACGCCTGGCCCAGGCTGCCGCCTCGGTTCGCGTAGGGAAGATCTCGGGCGCGGTGGGCACCCACGCCACCGTGCCCCCCGAGATCCAGGCCTGGGCCTGCGAGCGCCTGGGCCTCGCCCCGGCGGCCGTGTCCTCGCAGATCCTGCAGCGAGACCGTCACGCACACTTCGCAACCACCCTGGCCATCATCGCCGGGACCCTCGAGAAGATCGCGCTCGAGTGCCGTCATCTGCAGCGCACCGAGGTGCTCGAGGTGCAAGAGCCGTTCCGCGTCGGTCAGAAAGGGTCGTCGTCGATGCCCCACAAGCGCAATCCCGTGGGCTTCGAGAACCTCTGCGGCCTGGCGCGGGTGGTGAGAAGCAACTCGCTTGCCGCCATGGAGAACATGGCCCTCTGGCACGAGCGCGACATCTCGCACTCTTCGGTGGAGCGGGTCATCCTCCCTGACTCCTGCATCCTGCTCGACTACATGCTCCACCGCCTGAACGGCCTGCTCACCGATCTGGTGATCTTCCCGGACAACATGCGTCGCAATCTCGACAGCACGGGCGGGCTGCTCTACTCCCAGCGCGTCATGCTCGCGCTCGTAGATCGCGGCCTGCCTCGCCCTGAGGCGTATGACCTTGTGCAGACCGCTGCGAAGCACGTCTGGGATGAGGGCGGCACCTTGCGCGCGCGACTCGCCGACGATGAGCGGGTGAGCAGCGCGCTCACCTCCGATGAGCTCGACGCGCTGTTCGACCCCGCGCACTACCTGCGCCATCTCCCGACCATCTACGCACGGGCCGGCCTGCCCCTTACGCACTGAACGTGCGCATCCGCCTCGCCATCGCGCTCGTGCTGGTGCTGGCCGTGGGGGTTCCCCTCCTCTGCTGGCTCAGCACCCCCGAGGAAGCGCTGCTGGGGTGGTGCGGCGTGGGTCGAGGCGAGTTCGAGAACTGGGCGTTCACCGACTGGTGGGTGCCGCAAGCCGCCAGGTGTCACATGGAGGCGAACGCCGGCGCGCCCCTGACGGGACTCTGGGGCGTGCTCGGCATTCCACGCGACCTCGAGATCGGCAACTACCTCGACGGGGTGCTGATCGCGCTGCCCCTCAAGGCCCTCCTCGGGCCTCTGCGAGGGCACAACGCCCGCGTCGCGATGGTGCTCTCCCTGAACGCGGCGGCGGCCTTCTGGGCATGCCTGCAGGCCGCGCGCACCGCGCAGCAAGACGATGACCGGGCAGAGGCGCTGGGCACCCCGACGTCGCCTCCAGTCCTGGCATCCCCCGTCCCGACAGACGCCGCGGTTGCCGCGGCCGTGGTCTGCGCCGTGGCACTTGCCTGCAATCCCATCACCCTCTGGGACGTGGCCGAATCACGCTTCGCCCAGGCGCTCATCGCCCCCCTCGTGCTCTACCTCGGCGCCATGCTGCGATGGATGCGCGCGCCATCGTGGCAGACCGCGGCACTGGCGGGCGTCGCCCTGGCACTCACCGCCCTCGACTACTGGTATGCGGCCATTCTCGTCCTGCCCGTCGCGCTGATGATGGTCGCCTGCCGCCGTGACGCACTGGGGGGTGGGCTGCTGCACGCCGCCCTCGGTGCAGCGCTGTGCCTGCCCTTTGCGCTCCCCCTGCTGGCCTCAGACGCGGGGCGCACCCCCTGGGGCACGCCGTTCCCCGCGCTCGAGCAGCTGCGCATCCCCGCGCGCGGCGTGCTGGGGCCACCCGGACCTGGGCTTACCGTGGCGCAATCGATCGACCTGGCCGTGCCCCTGGCCCCCCCGCTGGGCCCCTCGCTGCCCGGACTGCTGGTGGTCTGCGCGATGCTCGCCCTGCCCGCATGGCGACGACGCTCGGGCGCGGCGGCGGCCCTCTGCACGGGCGCCACGCTCTGGTGGGCGTTCGCCCTTGGTCCCTTCGTGCGGTTCCACGGCGAGGTGATTGCACCTGGCCTGGTCCACGCGCTCAGCTATCGATGGGTGCCGTTCCTGTGGCGCCTCTACTGGCCTGCCCGAACCCTTCCCATGGTGGCCACGGCGTTGGCGCTGCTGTGCGCGCCAGGGCTAACCTGGCTGCTCGAGCGCCTGCCGTCCGGCGCAAGGCGAACACGCTGTCTCCCGCGTCGCAGGGCCTGCTCCCCCTGCCGATCTCGACCCCACGCATCCCTGCCCCCTATCGGGAGGGGCTCCTGGGGAACACGCGCGATGGCGTGGTCGAGCTGTCGCTGCCGGTGAATGCGTCTTCCGCGGTGTGGTATCAGACGTGGCACGAACATCCGCTGCTGGGCGGACAGGCGTTCTGCCCGCACCGGGACACCACCATGCCCGGCTGGGCCAGAGACCCGAGAGCGCTGAACGACGACCCGCTGATGCGCTGGGCCGGCGCGGTGCGAAGTGGCGAGACGGCCGCGGCACCGCCCACTGACGCCGTGCGTCGGATGCGCGACGCTGGATTCCCCTGGCTGGTGGTGCAGCGCACCTACGGCGAGCGCAGCATCGAGGGCGCGGAGCGGCTCATCGCCGCCCTCACCCGAGCGCTGGGGCCGCCCACGCTCGCATCTCCCGAAACGAGCGCGTGGCGCTTGAACGCGTCGCCCTGAGTCGCGAACGATCTAGCCGCCTTCGATCATTCCGCGGGCGACCAGAAGCGCTGCTGACGCGACCGCGCCCCCCATGGGATGGGTGAGCTGGAGCAGGGACACCCCTGCAAGGCCGACGTCGAGGGTGGCCGCAAGCAAAGCGCTGCTGTCATCGTGCTTCACGGCGTCGACGCGCTCGAGGGTGCCGCGCACAGCAAAAAGCCGCGGTCGAAGTTGACAGGCCCCCACACAATTGAGTATACTCTCGAAGTTGCCGCGCGGGCATGCCTTGCGCGGTCGCCTGACGGCCCTGGCTGACAGGCTCAAGCAGAAGCGCTGCTTCTCACCTTGTCGACGCCCCTCTCCACGAGGCGGCTGTTGAAAGGTCTGGAACACGAGACCCTCGCGCAAGCGCTTGCGTCTCGTCTTTCCTGAGAACGGCGCGCGTCGCCGTTTTTTTGTTGCGTGCGACGCCGCAGAGGAAAGAAAGGAAGCTCGATCATGCCCAAGATCCGAACCAAGCGCGCGGTGGCCAAGCGCATCAAGCTCACCGGCAGCGGCCGCGTGAAGCGCATGAAGCAGTTCAGCGGCTGCCACCACATCCGCGAGAAGAAGTCGCCCAAGCGCACCCGCAACTTCCGCAAGACCGCCCTCGCGGCCCCTGGCGACGAGAAGAACCTGAAGCGTCTCGCGCCCTACGCCTGAAGACCAGAGGAGATAGAAGAAGATGCCCAGAGTCAAGCGAGGCGTAATCGCCCTCAAGAAGCGCCGTACCGTGATGAAGCTCGCGAAGGGCTACCGCGGTGCCCGGCACAAGAAGATCAAGTCCGCCCGCGAGGCGGTGATGCACGCGCTGGTCTACGCCTACCGCGACCGTCGCGTGCGCAAGCGCGAGTTCCGCCAGCTGTGGATCGCCCGCATCAACGCGGCGGCTCGCATGTTCGACCTGAGCTACAGCCGTCTCATCGGCGGACTCACCAAGGCGGGCGTGGCCGTCAACCGCAAGGTGCTGGCCGACCTGGCGATCAACGACCAGGGGTCGTTCGCCGCGTACGTCAACATCGCGAAGTCGCACCTCCCGGCGACCGCGGCAGCGAACTAGGTTCCGCATGCGCCCTGTAGACGCGGTCCCCGGCGGCGGGGGCCGCCGTCTTTCTTTTCCGTGGGCAGTCATCGCGGTCGTGGTCGGCCTGGCCATCTCCGCGCTGACCAGCGGGTGTGCTGGCCAGGCGCCGGCCCCGCCGCCACCGCTCTCTCCCGAGCTGGTGAACGCCCGCCTCGGCCTCGGCACCGTGCGTGCGGTGGCCTACACGGCCGACGGCGCGCTCATGGCCGCCGGCGGTGACGTGGGACGCCTCTACATCATGGAGACGGCCACCCGCCGCTTCAAATCTGTCATCGCATGCGCGGGCGCGGTGCGCGCCCTTGGCGTCGCGGGGCAGACGGTGGTGGTGGGAACCGCCACGGGGGCGGTATCTCGGTACTCCCTCGATGACGGCGGACTCGACAAGCCCCTGACCTCCCTCGACGCTTCTGCCCCGGTGAGCGCGCTCTCCATTGACGCGCAGGGCACCCTGGCCGTCGTGGGATGTGAGAACGGCCTCGTCCTGCTGTGGGACCTCAAGTCGGCCACTGCACGCGCCTCGCGCGCCAATGCCCACAAGGGCGCGGTGCGCGGCCTGGCGTTCAGCGCCGACGGCCAGTCGGTCTACAGCGCGGGAGACGACGGCGTCGTGCGCGCCTATGAGGCGGCCTCGCTGAACGACCGCAAGCAGGCAAACCCGCAGAGCACGAAGCTGCTCTCGCTGGTCGCGCTCGCTGACGGCAAGGTCGCGGCGGGCGGAGAAGACGGCAGCGTGCGTCTGCTCGACGGCGCAAGCCTGGGCGTGAGCGCCCGCTACAGCGATCTGCAGGGCCCCATCCACTGCCTGACGGCATCCGGCCCGTACCTGGCCGCGGGCAGCACCGCCCAGCGGCTCGCAATCTGGAAGATCAGCGCGGAGGCCCACGCCGCGATGCTCCAGAACGAGGGAGGGGCCAACCCCGTTGGCTCCGTTCTCGCCTGCGCCTTCACCCCGGACGGCAAGCAGCTGGCGGCGGGCGGCGACGACCGCGTGGTCATCGTCCGCCCCGTCGATCCCCGTTCGAAAGAGGAACCGCTCGTCTACGGCACGCCGCCCAGCATCCTCTCGCTCGCCTGGTCACCCGACGACACCACCATCGCAACCGTGGGGAGCGGTCCCACGGTGCAGCTGTGGGACGCCTCGACCCGGTCACTGGCCAAGGTGCTCCCCCTGCGCGGCGTTCGCGGCGACATCCAGGCGGTCGCGTGGTCACAGACCGGGGGCATCGCTGCGGGCTCAGAAGATGGCAGCGTGTGCCTGCTCGACCCGAAGAGCGGGGTCTCGGTGCGGGGCGAGCTCCCCTCCGAAGAGCGCAGCGAGCCACGCCAGGTGAATGACGTGGCCTTCTCGCCCGATGGACGCCTGCTGGCGTCGGCCGGGTGGGACCGCAAGATCCACCTCTGGGGCGTCTCTTCGGGAACGCTCACCCACCAGGCCGAGCTGAAGGGGCACACGAACGGCATCTCCGCCATCGCCTTCTCGGCCGACGGCACCGCGCTCGCCTCGAGCTCGTGGGACCAGAGCGTGCGCTACTGGACGCTCGCCTCGTCGTCGGAGACCCGACGCTTCGGCGGCATGTCGGGCCCGGTTTTCTCGGTGGCCCTCGGGAAGAAGCCCGCTCTCGTGGCCGGCGGATGGCGAGGCCAGGCCTGGGTGTGGAACCCCGAAACGGGAGCAAACGACTTCCGCAAGGGCAGTCAGACCGACGTGGTCTTCCGTCTCGCCTTCTCACACGACGGCCGTTGGGTGGCGAGCGGGTCGGCAGACCGAACGGTCTGGCTGTATGACCTCGAAGAGGGCATGTCGCCCGTGAACCCGCACATCGGCGACTTCCGCGCTGGCGTGCGCGGCCTGGGCTGGACGAGGGACAACGCCCGCCTGGCCATCGGCACGTTTGATGGGGGTCTCTTCATCCTGCCCTCGCAGATCCCCGGCACGT
>RGZZ01000111.1 GCA_010028905.1 Pseudomonadota bacterium
GACCGCGCCGAGCGCGGCGCCTTCGGGCGCACCCTCCGCGGGGCCTTCCGCCGCGCCCGCCACGGCTCCCTCGGCCGCGCCTTCGAGCGCGTCGTCGGGGGCACCAGCCGCGGCGCCCAGCCCCACCCCACAGAGCAAGACCGAAGCCCGCGTCATCGTATTCGGAAGCGTGCAGATGATCATGGGCTCGTTCTTCGGCATGCTGGGCAACGGCGACATCGTGATGAACTCCGTGGCCTGGCTCGCGGAGCGCACCGAGCAGATCGCCATCAACCGCCCCGAGGCAAAGAAGCAGCCCATCACCCTCGATGACGTCTCGCGTCAGCGCCTCTCGTGGTTCGCCATGCCCTTCGTGCCGTGCATCGTGGCGGCGCTCGGCGTGATGCTGCTGACCATGTCGCGGCGCTACTGAGGAGGGGCCATGAGCATCCGAAGCACCCTCGTCATGGTGGTTCTGGTGGCCCTTCTCGGGTCGCTGTACTGGTTCCGCGACAAGGTTCGAGCACCAGAAGACGACAAGGAGCGCCCCGCGCTCACGTCGACCCTGAAAGGCGCCGATGTCTCCTCGGTCGATCTCGTGGTCGGGGGCAAGTCGCTGTCGTTCGAGAAGAAGGACGGCGTCTGGCTCGTGAAGGCCCCCTACAAGGGGCTGGCCGCCACGAAGACGGTGCAGAACTTCGTGAATGCCCTGGCCGACATGCACGCCGACCGCATCGTCACCGACGACACGAGCGGAAAGGCGCTCGAGCAGTACGGCCTCGACAAGCCCCAGATGAAGGCCACCTTGCACGGCCCTGACGCCAAGACGCTGAACGTGGCCGTCGGCCTTCGGTCCCCCACCGAGACAGGCTGGTACATGCGGGTCGACGACGCAGGTCCGGTGCTGCTCGGCGGAAACGCCATCGCCGCCGACATCCTGCGCCAGGCCGACACCTGGCGAGAAGGCGCGCCCCTTCCTGTCGATGCCGCCCGCATCGACCGCATCTCGGCCAGCGGTGACGGCAAGGACGTGGAGCTCTCGAAAGCCAAGGACAAGGCCGAGTGGTCGATGACGAAGCCGGTGGCAAGCCGCGCCGAAGGGGCTTCCATCACCGCCTTCCTGAACAAGTTCCAGACCGTTGCGGTGAAGAAGTACTTCGACGACGTGCCACCCGATGACAAGCGCCTGAAGGCGCTCTACACCCTCAAGATCTGGAACGAGGGCGACCGCGATCCGGCCGAGCTCGTGGTGGGCGAGAAGACCGAGGGCGGCTGGTACGCCGCACGAACCGTGGCTGGGCAGCGCGACGTGTTCCTGCTCCCCGACAACCAGCTGGCCACCCTCGAGCTCGACGCCACCGAGATTGCAGACAAGCACCTCTATGCCGGCCTCGAGGTCGACAAGGCCGCCCACGTGAAGATCGTTGACGCCGTCGCGGGAGAGGCATCCGCTGACAAGAGCGGTGGCCTGTGGTCTTTCGCGAAGCCCGCGGCCGCCAAGGACGAGATGGGCAAGGTCACCGCGCTGCTCTACACGATGAAAGACCTCAAGTACGAGCACCGCGTGTCTGACGCCGGTGCGCTCGCCGCGGCAAAGGCCAGCCTCGAGAAGCCTGGCGACCGCTTCGAGATCACCGACGACAAGGGAACCGTTCTGGCCACCCTCACAGTGGGCGGAGAGACCCCCACGCATCGGCACTACGTGAAGACGACCGGCGACAACGTGTACACGGCAGACACCTCGTTCGTCAACGACTGGAAGACGAACATCGAGGCCATCCGCAAGGGGGCCGTGGCCTCGCCCTCCGCGACAGGGGGATCACCCTCCGCGACAGGGGGATCACCCTCCGCGACAGGGGGCTCACCCTCGGTGGCACCCTCTGCCGCGCCTGCCCGCTGAGTCCTCCCCCCCTCTCCCCCGTCCGAAGCCGACGAGGAGAGGGGGGGAGGATTCACCGCACCGCGAACGAAAAACGGCCTCAACCGGAGCCCTGCGCACGCGCTCGCAAAACAAGCCGAGCAGCGCAGCCCTCTTGCGCGGAGCGTCGTTTGCCGAAGAGCCTCTCCCCCACCCGCCATCTCATCGTCGAGCCCGAAGACGGCGTGGAGCCGGTCACGGGCGCCGTGGCCCGAGCCGAGCACTCGCTTCTGGTGAAGCAGTTCGCGCTCACCGAGACCTCCATCGTTCGCGCCATCGTCGACGCGCACCGGCGCGGGGTCGACGTGAAGGTCATGCTCAACCCGCAGCGCTCGACCGGGACACGCGCCAACGATGACACATTCAAGCTTCTCGAAGCAGCCGGCGTGCCCGTGCGATGGACCAACCCACACTTCCTGGTGAGCCACGAGAAATCCATCGTGGTCGACGACCGTCGGGCCTTCGTCTGCACCTTCAACCTGAGCGAGAAGTACTTCACCGAGACCCGGGACTACGCGGTGGCCACCACAGACCCCGCGCAGATCGCCGAGATACGGGACTGCTTCGAGGCCGACTGGGAGCGCAGGCCCTTCAAGCCAAACGCCTCGACGGGCCTTCTCTGGAGCCCCGACAACGCCCGTGAGCGCTATGCCGCCTTCATCGACGAGGCGCGCAGCTCGCTGCTGGTCGAGCATCCCAAGTTCGTCGACGTGAGCATCCTCGATCGTCTCACGGCCGCCGCCAGCCGAGGCGTGAACGTGAAGGTGCTCTGCGGGGGCCTGCACGGGGTGAGCGACACTGACGTGCTCGAGACAACTGCGTCGGCGCGCATCATGAGCCGGCTCGGCATCAAGATGCACGCCATCAAGCACCCGAAGATCCACTGCAAGATGCTCATCAGCGATCGCAAGCGCGTTCTCATCGGCTCGATGAACATCGACCGCCATGCCTTCGAGCTTCGGCGCGAGCTGGGCATCGTCTGCCACGACGAGGCCATCGTCGAGCGGGCGCTCGACATCTTTGACGCCGACTGGGAGGCCTCGAAGAAGTACGAGGCGCAAGACCCTCTCGAGGCGATTCGCGCGCTGGCGCCGCGTTCGGCCGAGGCCGAGCTCGCGCACGACGCCATCGACTGATGCCCACGGCTGGGGTCGCGACCGAACCGGAGTCCCCATCTGTCTCGGCAGAGGAGACCTTTCCGCCAAGCCGGCGCCAGCTCCTCACCGGATTTGGCAAGCTCTCGGTGGTGAGCGTGGGCGGCGGCACCGCGGCGTGGGCGCGCGAGCTGTTCGTGGTGCGTGACCGCTGGATGACCGACGACGCCTTTCTCGAGGCGCGGGCCCTGTCCCAGATCCTTCCTGGGCCGAACATGATCAACTTCTCGATCTACGTGGGCTCTCATTACCACGGGGCTCCCGGCGCAGCGCTCGCGTTCGTCGGGCTCACCGCCATCCCCATCGTGTTCGTCATGACCCTGGGCCTGCTCTACATGCACAGCGGCGTGGTTCCCTCTGCCGCCGCCGTGCTCTCCGGGCTTGCGGCGGCAGCGGTGGGCTCGTCGTTCGGCACGGCCTTCGCTTCCGGTCGGAAGCACTTCCGCGAACCGGTGTTCACGGCTCTCGTGGCGGGCGTGTTCATCTGCGTGGGCGTGCTGCGCTGGTCGATGCTGAAGGTCACGCTGGCGGTGGCGGCCATCTCGCTCTTCGTCTACCGCCCGAGCGCAGGTCACGCCCATCCGGCGCACGCAGCACGCGAGCCTCACACGCCTTCGGCCCCAGAGGCTCCGTGATGCACATCGCATTCGTCATCCTCGGAACGTTCTCGCTGCTCTCGGTGATGGCCCTGGGCGGCGGGACCGCCGTGCTCCCCGCCCTGCACCGCGACGTCATTGCCAACGGCTGGCTCACCGATCAGCAGTTCGTCGACCTGTACGCCATCTCGAGCATTGCGCCCGGCCCCACCATGCTGTTCGTCTGCATCATCGGCTACGAGGCGGGCCTCAAGGCTGGCCCCGCCGCCGCGTGGATCGGCATGCTCGCCGCGACCGTCGGCATGTTCGGCCCTTCGAGCCTGCTCACGTACTACGTGCGAAACGTCTGGGACCGCTTCGCGCAATCGCCATGGCATCGCGCGGTGGAGAAGGCCCTCGCGCCTCTCGGCGTGGGGCTGCTGCTGTCCGGCGCATTGGTTCTCGCGAGAACCGCCTGCCGGTCTCCGCTGACCATCGCCATCGCCGTGGTGACGACTGTGCTGGTGACGTACACCCGGGTCAACCTGCTCTGGATCATGGCCGTCGCCGGCGCCCTGGGCTACGGGTTCGGCGGCTGAGCGGCGGGAGGCGAAGCGCTCGACGCAGGCGCCACCGCGGGCGAAGCGGCAGCGGGTTCCGCCGACGACGAAGCCGCGGGCGAAGCGGCGCTTCCGGCTTGCGCCGACGACGAAGCCGCGGGCATGGGCGGTGGCATGGCCTGCGTCAGCTGCGCCTCCTTCCCCGTGACCTTGCGAATGATGATGGCGCCCAGCTTGAGGCTCACGTCGCAGGCGGTCTGCTCCATGTGCCTGCACTCTGCCACGCTGTAGTGACACGTTGAGGAGCCACAGTCGCAGTTCATGGCATTGGACTCTTCGAGCACCGCCGCCAGCTGGGCATTGGTCAGGCCATCGAGACGAAGCCCGGGGAGATCGGTGTAGAACTTGCGGGGAGGCGGATGCAGGCTGGTGTAGAGCCAGAATGCGATGAGCCCCAGCAGCACGCACGAGAGAATCGCAAGACGCGCCAGGTCCGGCGCATCGTCTTCAATCTCGTCGGTGCTCGACGCGTCAGCGTGCTCCGCTGGCGGAGACGCAAGGCCGGGTTCGTCGTCGGTGGGGGGCGCCACGGGCGTGCTCCTGAGCGTCGAGGTTGGGGATTCTGTGCAGGCTTCGAGCCTGCCCCTCCAGTTCCTCCCCACCCACGGGCTGCACCCCCGTTCCCCGCAGACCGTGGCACCCGCAGCAGACGAGAGGTCAGCCCTCCAGCAGGCGCTGGTAGATGGACATGAGCCCCGCGTTGCAGGCCTCGTCGCGAAACTCGGCCGCCAGGCGGCTGGCTCCCGCCTCCCCCAGGCGCTGTCGCAGGTCGCCATCGCGGATCAAGGTGAGAAGCGCGTCTGCCATGGCATCGACAGCGCGGGGCGGCACGAGCAGGCCCGTCTCTCCGTCGATGACCACGTCATTGACCCCGCCCACGCCTGACGCGACGACAGGCCGGGCATACGCCATGGCCTCGAGGAGGACGATGCCTAGCCCTTCCCACAGCGAAGGGAGGGCAAACACATCGAAGCCCTGCATCAGCGCGAGCATGTCCTCGCGATACCCGGTGAGCAGCACGCGGTCATGCAGGCCGAGGGCGTCGATCTCCGACTGCAGGCGGTCGCGCAGATGCCCTCCCCCCACGATGACGAACCGCGCCTGGGGAATCTCGGCCAGAACGCGCCGGGCCGCCTGAATCAGCCAGGTGTGCCCCTTGGCCTCCTCGAGGCGCCCCACCGCGCCAACCACCGGCGCGCCATCGTCGATGCCCAGCGCGCGCACCGCCGCGCGCGGGTCTGCGGCACGCGGGTAGCCCCGCAGATCGAGCCCTTCCCGCACCACGCTGAGCTTTGCGCGCGACACGAGGCGCTGTCGCATGATCTCACGCTCATTGGCGTAGGAGACCGTGATCACGTGGGTCGCGAGATGTGCCGCCAGGCGCTCGAGCCAGATGTAGAGGGCGCGGGTGAAGCGGCCTCCCGCGGCGTTGTGCGGCGGCTCGTGCATGGTGTGCACGATCACGGGAACGCGGGCGAGCCACGCGGCCAGACGGCCGATGAAGCCGGCCTTGGACGTGTGCGTGTGAACGATGTCGGGACGGGTGCGGCGAAACGCGCAATAGAGGCTCCAGAGGGCACGCGCGTCGCTGACGGGTTCGATGCGACGGGGGATGCGCACATCGCTGACCGTGGCGCCGCAGGCCTCGAGCCGGGGGGTGAAGGGCCCCACGGCGGTGTGCAGGGTCACCTCGTGACCCGCGGCCTTGAGCACGCCAAACCATGAGCGCAGGAAGCACCACGCCGTCATGTCGATGGTGGTGACATGCGCCGTTCGCCAGCGCCTCGCGCTCATGCGCTGGAACAGGGCGCGAAGGGGCTCGCCAGGAGCGGCCACGTGGCCTGGGCCACACGACCATCTTCGAGCCGGGTCACAAGAGCGCGGAACGGCTGAGCGAAATCGAGGCCCCGCACGACGTCCATGGCCGCCATCAAGAGCTCGAGCTCGGGTGCGTCGACCAGGCGAACCTCGGCGCCGAGCGATCTGGTGGGCAGCGGCACCTGGTCTGCCTTCCATCCGAACGTGGCGGCAACGGCGGCCACCGAAGCCATGCGCCGCGCGTCGTGAAAACGAACCGCGAGCACCGGCGCGGCTCCCGCGTTCCCTCGCAGCAGATAGCCCAGCGCAGATGCCTCATCGAGGAAGACCGTGAGGCCGGCGGGCGCTTCCCCGCTGAATGCAACGTGCAAGGGCGATGCTGTGAGCCCCTCGATGCGGAGGGCTTCGTCTGCGCGCACGCCGCTTCGCCAGGGGGGGCGTTCGAGAAGCGCGGCACATCGGGCGTAGAAGCGACCAAAGTCGCTCCCCTCGACGATCTGGGGCGTGACGAACGGCGATTCGAGCTCGCGGCGCAAGCGCTCGTACACGGCGTCGAGAACCCCCATCTCGCGCACGACGGTCTCGATGTCGTGCGCCTGGGCCACCTGTTCGACGCTGCCCTGGCCGACCTCGACATCGACCGACAGGAGCCGGGGAACCTCAGACGCCAGGCCGTCGAGAGGGGTGTGAATGGCCGTCTCAAGCAGCTCGCCCAGGGCGTTTGGGGATTCGCCACACGGCGTCACCGCGAACGCGCGAACGCGCCCCGAGGTTGCGTCGAGCCACAGCAGCAGGTCCATCGCCCCCTCGAACGCCGTCGACGCCCCAAGCGGACGCCGTGACCCGAACCAGGTCGACTCGACCCGCGTCGCCCTTCGGCGGCAGCGCCGCGGCGCCGCATCTCGCTGCCCGCCTCTGCCCGCGGCCTTGCGAGAGGGGGGGGTGCTGCGCGCGGGCGAGGAGAGCACGGCCCGCATCACCCGCGCCTCATCACGCGCGAAGTCCGGATGGCGGCGGTCGAGAGCAAGCCGACCATCGCGCCGCAAGCGCACGCACGAGTCGGCGGCACACGCGCGGCGAAGGGCCTTCTGACCGCCCGGAGGGGAGGCGCCCGCGCGTTCGAGCGCCGCAAAGACCTCTACCTCGCGCAAGGGGGTGCCGGACTCGAGCAGCACGGCCATGACGCGCAGGCGATACGGCAGACGCGTGAGATCGAGATGTCGAAGGCGGTTCTTCACCCCTCCCCCCTTTGCCGCCGCGCGGCACTCTCCTGCGGCCGCAGGTCGGGTCTGGAGGCAGACGTGCTCGTCGTCAGCGCGGAAGCGAGATGCTGGCGATGCAGCCACCGCCCTGGGCGCCATCGAGGTGAACGTCTCCGCCGAGCAGGCGTGCGTCACGACGCGCCAGCGAGAGCCCGAGGCCCGCCCCCTCGTGGGCGCGGCCCAGACCCGCATCGACCTGGAAGAAGGGCTCGAAGACGCGTTCGCGCAGCGCCGGCTCGATGCCGGGACCCTCATCGGCGATGTGCACGCACACCCTGCCCTGTGACATCTCGGCCGACACGGTCACGCGCCCGCCGTCCGGCGAGAACTTGATCGCGTTGGAGATGAGGTTGTACAGGATCTGCTTGACGCGCGGGCGATCGGTGAGCAGAACGGGGACATCGGAAGCAACCTCGACGGCGAGGTCGATGGTGCGCGAGAGCGCCTGAGGTCGCAGCACTTCGACCACCCCCGCCACCACCACACCGACATCGACCGCAGAGCGATGCAGCGATTCCGTGGCCGCCTGTCGATTGGCCAGATCGAGGATGTCGTTGATGAGCGAGAGCAGACTGGTTCCGCTCTGCAGAATCGCGCCTGCGTACTCGCGAACCTCGTCGGGCGCGAGCGTGCTCGCCGGGTCGGCCATGATCTCGGAGAACCCGAGAACGGCGTTGAGAGGCGTGCGCAGCTCGTGGCTCATCACCTTGAGGAAGTCGCTGCGCTGACGGGTCACTTCCTGCAGGCGCAGGTTGGCCTCGCGCAGCGCCTGGGTGCGCTCGGACACGCGGTTCTCGAGCAGGCGGGCCGAGTCGCGCACCTCGCGGAAGAGACGCGCGCGCTCCATGGCGATGGCCAGCTGGTTGGCGACCGTGCGGCTGAAGTCGAGCTCGGAAGGGTGGAAGACCCTGGGCTCGCTGATGGAGGCCAGCACCAGCGTGCCATGGGGCTGGCCGTCGATCACCAGCGGAACGACGAGGGCCGATCTCACGTCGTTCGAGCGCATCCAGCGACGCTCCCCCGCGCCCAGATCGCTCTGCCCCTCCATCACCACGACCATGCGACCGCTCTTCAGCGAACGCGCCGCAACCGGGAGAGCGCGCCACGAGATGCGCATCTCACGGGCGCTGCGACGCGCGCGTCGGCCCAGTCGGCGATCGACGAAACGGCTCACGATGCGCGCCATGCCATCGCCTTCATCGACGAGAACGAGCACGAGGGGAATGGTCATCATCTCGCTCAAGCGCTGCACGCACGCGTCGACGTCGCCCTCGATCTCCACCGACCTCGACATGCGCTCGCTCGTCTCGAGAAGCGCGGCCAGATGCCCCGTGCGACGCGAGAGACGCGTCGCCTGATCAGAGATGGTCTCGAACTGGAGACCGCTCTCGATGGCCACCCCCATCTGGCGGCCCAGGCGACCGAGCAGCAGCATCTCCTCGCTGCTGAACGACTCCCGAGGCAGGCTGGTCACCTTCAAGATGCCGAACAGCTCGGCCTTTGACTGCAGCGGCACGCCTACATGGCAACGCTCCTCGGACCCCTCGCCAGAGCGCCAGGCGCACTGCCGTCGCGAGCGCGCCACCTCACCCAGCTCGCCGACCCCCTCGGCGATGGCGCGCTCTTCCGAGACGAGCAGGCCGGGCGGGCTCTGCCGAGCGCTCAGCACGAACGCCTCGGCGCCCGGGTGACGCACGTAGATGCAGCCCGATTCGCCACGCACGAGTTCGAGCACCCGCGAGAGCGCGCGACCCAGCGCGTCGTGCAGTCTCACCGATTCGCTCATGCGATCGGAGATCTCACAGAGCCCGCCGAGGATGCGCCCCTGCTGCTCAGCGTAGGCCAGGCGCATCACGTTCTGGAGGGCAACCCCGAGCATCTCGCAGACCGCGGCGAGCTCGGCGCGCTCGATGCGTGCGCTGGGACGCGAGACCACGTGCAGCACGGCCAGGACGTCATCGGCACGATCTTCCGGCCGACGCCCCCGCAGAGGAGACGAGATGTGCAGGCGCCGCGCTCCCGTGCGACCATCGGGCGCCGATTCCTCGAGCACGGGAGACGCGCCCTCCACAGCCCGCGCGCAGAGCGCCATCACGTCGACGTCGTCGAGCGAGAAGTCGGCCGTGCGCGCGCCTCGGAAGGGAACCGGCAGCACCCGCATGGTGTGCGGCTCAACCAAGAGCAAGGTGGCTGCGTCGATGTCGCCGCCGCTGATGAGGATGTCGAGACAGGCCTCGGCGAGTGCATCGACGTCGCGCGCGCGCATGGCCGCCATGGCCATTTCAGCCAGACGGTCGCGCCCCCGATGTCGCCCCCCGCGCCGAGACGGCCTCAGCGTTTCCGTGCCGTCAATCGTGATGTTCATGTTCTCTGATCGAGGCCGCGCTTTCTTCAGACGGAGGCGAACCTCCTACCCGTGACACGGTGAAAGATCTCGCTGCCCCCCCGCGCCAGGAGATGGCGCGCGAGACGCAGTGCGAAGCGCAGCAGGCTTCCCCCGGAGAACGCGGAGAGCACCGCCAGGAGCGTGCGCACCGAGACGCGCGGCGAGGCTGCCATGTAGACCGGTTCCCAGGCCGACGGCTGAAGCTTGTCGCGAAAGCTGTAGATGCCATGAAAGCTGTAGAGACCGTTGAGCCAGCGAACAGAGGCGTTGAACGCCGCCCCCAGGATGGGATGCGCGCGA
This sequence comes from Pseudomonadota bacterium, assembly GCA_010028905.1. Taxonomy (NCBI): domain Bacteria; kingdom Pseudomonadati; phylum Pseudomonadota; species Pseudomonadota bacterium. The sequence goes on from RGZZ01000111.1 coordinate 10,013, forward strand.
GGCGAAGCGCGCCCCTCCCCCAGGCCGGCCAGCGCGACCAGACCGAGCGAGACGTACGCAACGCCATCGGCGCCGAGCTCGCGCATGGCGAGATCGATGAGCGATTCTGCCACACCCGGGGCGACACCGCGCTCGATGAGCAGATCATCGAGCAGCCAGCCTCCGCGGCCGTAGATGGGCACCGCGGAGAGCAGCCCCACCAGCCGCCCCCCTCTGCGCGCCGCGAAGTAGCGACGCTCGTGCAGCGCGGTGAAGAGATCGACCGTCACCATGAAGCGCATGGCCGGCATGCGATGGCTTCGCTGCCACCGCGCGAGCAGCTGCTCGGCTTCGCAGCGCAGCGGTTCGGACCCCTCGAGGGCAGCGGGCGGCACCACCGCCGCCTCGATGCCGGCGCGACCCGCGCGACGCACCATGTAGCGAAGATCGGGGGTGCTCTCCCACACACGGCGCCAGTCGCGGGCGTCCCACGAGGGCTGCAGGCCGATCTGAACCCAGTCGAACCCGTCTTTCGGCAGAACCTCGAGAAAGCGGTCGCTGACGCCGAAGAACACCGCCTCCTCACCGTGCCGCCGCGCGTCCTCGGAGAACGCCCGGGCCATCGCGGCCAGCGCTTCCCGCGCACAGATGGGAGACCCCACGGCCACGCGCCAGCCAGCAGAACGGGCAAAGGCGACTACGCCCGCGTCATCCGGAGCGAACCAGTGCTCGAGCCCTGGCTCGAGCGCATCGAACCCGTGCACGTTGCGTCCCCAGCGCCGGAGCATCGAGAGAACACGGGCCGACGTGCCACAGGCGGGAAGCATCCGCGACATGAAGATGGTCGCCTGCGGATTGTCGTTGTAGCGAGCGCGCCGGACGTAGCCCCGCTGGGTGTAGAACCGGATGGCGGCGTGCAGATCGTCCTTGGTGTCGAGGAAGACCTCGGTGTACCCGCGCTCCGCGGCGAAGGCCTCGAGAGCGTCGAGCAGGCGGTGGGCCAGGCCGTGTCCCCGCAGCGAGGGCCGCACGTACAGGCGCTTCACCTCACAGGCATGAGGACCGAGAGCGGGCAGCGGCCGCAGCGCGATGCACCCCACGGCCTCGCCGGCGGCCACATCTTCGGCGTGTGTCGCCTCGATCGCGTCGTCGGCGACGGCGATCCAGAACCCGGAGCGAGGGCCGAAGTATTCGCGAAAGCTCTCCAGGCTGTCACGCACCACCACATCGACGGCATCGAGGTACTCGACGTTGATGGCGTAGGCTCGTTCGAGGTCGGCCGGCGCCCGCGCCTTCCGCACGTGAAGCCAGCTCATGGGGATTTGTTGACATAACTGCGCATGGTTGTTCACGCAATAGTAACATCGGCAACAAGATGTTTACAATGCCTTCTTTACGGGAGCAGACGGGAACGGGATGATGAGCGTGAGGTGGAGGAAGTCTCCGCCGCAGGGATGAGAAAGGTGTCCTCGCAGGCGCGAGAGACACTGAAGCGGTCGGTCGATCGTGACGCACGACGTGGCTGTGCGTCCGCCAGTTCTGAGTGGATGGAGCTCTACGACCCGTGGGAATGTCCATCGGCGCACAAGACATGAACAATATGATCGCCAAGTCGCAGATGGTGGGCCAGGCCCAGCAGCTGCGTGTCGATCAGACGATCAAGGAAACCGACAAGACAAGCGAGACCGAAAAGGCTCGCACCGCCGCCACTGAGTCTTCCGAATCGTCTGGCTCGAAGAGCGTCAATTCGAACAGCGGCACGGCCCGCACCGCGCCCCGCCGCCGCCTCGGTCAAGACCAGTCGCTGCAGCGCCTCGGGCGCGGTCAGGTCGAGTGGTCTGAGCGCGAGGAAGAGGGCCAGAGCTGGCTCCCCCCGAGCCTGCAGCCCCACTCGAAGGGCGCGGGCACCGCCAACGACTGGAACATCCCGTACTGGCTCATGGCGCGGGAGCAGCCCCAGAACGACTCGGCCATGTCGCAGCACAAGCGCCTGCTCAACGGCCTGCGCACGATGGTGAAGACCGAGATCGACCAGTACACCAAGCAGAACGAGCCGCTCTACGCGAAGAAGACGCTGCGCGAGATCTACTCGGTGCTCAAGGACGACGGGGGCAGCCTCTCGGCTCCTCCTCCGCAGAACGCGTTCACGATGGCGAACGAGCCGGCGGGGTTCACCCAGGCCAACATCCGCCGCGCCCGCAACACGTTCGACATGCTCGAGAACCCGCGTCCCGCTCCGGGCGAGGCCTTCGAGATGGTGGCCTGACAGCGGTACGTCGTCACGACGAGAACAGGCGCCACCCCACTGCGGGCGGCGCCTGTTTTCTTTCTGTGGCAGGATTTCGGACGCAGGCAGACTATTAGGAACGGCTATTCCGGCCCATAGCCCCTGGAGCCCTGGCGTCGGATCATCTGCCACAGACCGCGCG
>RGZZ01000112.1 GCA_010028905.1 Pseudomonadota bacterium
GTCGACCGGTTCTCTCGCGTGTTCGTTGCCGTCACCCTTGGCCTGGCGCTGCTGACCTGGCTCTGGTGGCACGCGCGCGGCGCTCCCAACGCCGTGCTCATCGCCGTGTCGGTGCTCATCATTACGTGCCCCTGTGCGCTCGGGCTGGCGACCCCGCTGGCCGTGGCCTGCGCGTGCGGTCGAGGCGCGGCGCGCGGTCTGCTGTTCCGCGGCGGTGACGTTCTCGAGGCACTCACCGCGGTGACGCATGTGCTGCTCGACAAGACCGGCACCATCACCGAGGGGCGTCTTGCCGTGACCGAGTGCTTCACCATCGACGGCCTCGAGGCAGACGAGGCTCTGTCCATTGCGGCCGCCGTCGAGCAGGGATCCACTCACCCCGTGGCGCGCGCGCTGCGCGCCGAAGCACGGTGTGACGCGCATGAGGCGTACAACATCGAGCAGGCGCCAGGGCTGGGCGTGCGTGCGCGGGTCGCAGACCGGGACGTGAGGGTGGGGAACGCGGAGCTCATGCGCCGGGTGGGTCTTGCCCTTCCGGACGCGCTGACCACGTCTGTCGACCGCTGTGCGGCCAGTGGGGCAACCATCGTATGGCTCGCCCTCGACGGCAGGGTGCGGGCCGCGTTCGCGCTGCGCGATCAGATCCGGCCCGAAGCGCCCAGGGTGGTGCGTAGCCTGCGCGCGCTGGGGCTCGAGGTCGAGCTCGTCAGCGGAGATGGAAGAGGAGCGGTGGAGATGGTTGCGCGGGCGGCGGGCATCTCCCGTTCGAGCGCCTGCATGCTGCCCATCGACAAGGCCGAGCGCGTGCGCGCGCTGCAGCGTCAGGGGGCCAGGGTTCTGCTGGTGGGCGACGGCATCAACGACGCGCCCGGCCTGTCTGTCGCCGACGTGGGCCTGGTCGTGGCGTCTGGAACGGACGTGGCGATGGAAGCCGCCGACGTGGTGTGCCTGCGGGCAGGGCTGGAGCCGATCATCGAGGCGCTCGTCACCGCGCGGCGCACGTTTCGCGTCATTCGCGACAACATGATGATCTCTGCGCTGTACAACGCAGCGGCGCTGCCCACGGCCATGGCCGGATGGGTGGCTCCCCTGCTGGCGGCGGTTGCGATGCCGCTCTCGTCGCTTGCCGTGGTGGGAAGCTCGATGCGTCTCTGGAAGGCAGATGACGCCCATGGGCATTCCCCGATTTCGTGCGCGGAGGAGGTTGGCTGAGATGGAAGTGATCTATTTCTTGCTGCCTGTTGCCATCGTGATGTCGGCAACGGGACTGGGCTTCTTCATCTGGGCCCTGCGGGGCGGACAGTTCGACGACCTCGAGGGACCGCGCTGGCGCGTCATCTTCGACGACGAGACGCTCACCGTGCCGCCTTCCAGTGTGCCTGCGGGCGGCTCGGTGTCGCGCGACGGCGGTCTGCGATGAACGGCTTGGAGCTGGGCGCCCTGGCGCTGCTCGGGCTTGTCGGAAGCACCCACTGCCTGGCCATGTGCGGGGCGTTCACGCTCTGCCTCGATCGACGCAGCAGCCGTGCCGCGATCTTCTATCAGGGGGCGCGCGCGCTCTCGTATGTCGTGCTGGGCGCGATCCTGGGAGCCTTTGGTGCGCACCTGCGAACCTCCTGGAACGAGACGGCCGGGAAGGCTGTCCTGATCTGCGCGGGGGGGTGCATGATCGTGCTCGGGCTGGCCCAGGCCGGTGTCTTGCGGCTGCCCGCACTGGCCAGCGCTCGGCCTCCTCGGGTGCTCGTAAGGCTGCTTTCTGCACGGTCGGACGCCGCGGCCCTGGGGCTCGGCCTGCTCACCGGGCTGCTGCCCTGCCCCTTGCTCTATGCCGCGCTGCTCCGGTCTACCGTGGCTTCGTCACCGCTCGACGGCGCCGCGGGGATGGCCGCGTTCTTCGCGGGTACGCTGCCAATGATGGCGGGGGTCTCGGCCCTCAACGGTTGGCTCGGTCGTCATGGGCGTCACTGGTGGCCGCGCGCCGTGCTCGTGGTCACGCTGGTCCTCGGTTGCATCACGTTGTACGGTGCTGTCGAGGTCGGCGCCGGAAGCCGCTCGGGGTGTTCGCACTGCGGCCATTGAGCCAGCTCAGCGATAGGGGTGTGCCATCGTGTCGAGGGAACGTCTGGTTGAATCATTTGAAGCGCTCATCTCGTGTCATGCTGGCCTCATGCGCCTGCTTGAGCGCCACATGGAAGCGGTTCTGCTCCTCGATTTCAGTCGTGCCAGCGAGCTGCTGAGGCACTTCGGCCACGAGATGCGTCGTCACATCGAGGCAGAGGAGACCGTGATCCTGCCGGTGTTCGGGGATCGGGCGGGTCCTGTTCCAGGGTGTACGTCGGATGTCTTCCTGGCCGAGCATCGCAAGATGCTCTCGATGATCGATGACGGCCTGGCCGTGCTCTCCACCAAGAGCCCCACGCCGCGCGAGGCGCTGACCTATCTCGACAAGGCTTTCACGTTGAAGCATCTCGTGGAGCACCACGATCGGCGTGAGGAGAACCTGCTCTACCCTTGGATGGACCGCATCACCACGAGCGGGGAGAGAGGCGCGCTACTGCGTCGCTTCATCGAGATGAATGGCCCGCTCCTCGAGCCCTACGCTGTCTCCGAAACGGCGCAACCGCCGCAGTGTCCCCTGGTGGGACCGTCTTGAACAGGAGAGCCAGATTCCCTGAATCCGATCACGGCAAGACGGGGCCTGCGCGTGTGCCGAGACGACGTCATGACGGCTCGAGGGTGCTCAGAGAAGCCGATGCAGGGCGGCCATGTAGATGACCACGATGGCTGACGAGTAGGCGAGGCACCAGAGATCCTGCCCGATGTGGTCTCGGTCGAGCATTCGCATCCGGAGTCCTTCCTGGGTGTGGGCGCGGCCTGCAGAGCAGATGAGACGGCGCCATACCATCATTCCCCAGCGGAGGGTTCGTCCGCCATCGGATCGCCGACCGAGGTGGCTCAGACCACCTCTGCAGGGGAGGGCAGGAGCCCGGAGGTCGTCGAACGAACCCCCTCTCTTCCATGATTCGCGTCTGCATCGTCGATGACCACTCCATCCTCAGAGAAGGTGTCAAGCTCATCCTCGAGGCAGATCCGGACATCGAGGTGGTGGGTCAGGCCTCCAACGGTCTGGAGGCGGTTCGTCTGGTGTCTGAGCTCAATCCGGACGTCTGCCTGATGGACATCCAGATGCCGGGCGTCGACGGGATCGAGGCCACCGAGCGCATCAGACGGCAGGCGCCCGCGACGCGTGTGCTCGTTCTCACCCAGATCGACAATGAGGAGTACTTCGTTCAGGTTCTCCAGGTTGGCGCGATGGGCTATGTGCTCAAGCAGAATGCAAGCGACGAGCTCGTCGCGGCCGTGCACACCGTGAACAACGGGCATGTGTACATGACGCCCTCCATGGCGTCGCGCTTCGTGCAGATGTACTTCCGCCGCGAAGAGGAGAAGAAAGACCGCTCGAAGCTGCTCACGCCTCGCGAGCTCGATGTCCTCAAGGGCATTGCCGACGGTCTCACGAACCGCCAGATCGCCGATGAGCTCAGCGTCAGCATCAAGACCGTGCAGACCCATCGCGGGAACGTCATGGAGAAGCTCGACCTGCATGATCGCGTGGAGCTCGTGAAGTACGCCCTCCGCGCCGGTCTGGTGCAGCTGAACGCCAGCCCCGGGCCGTAGCGCGCTGAGCGTGACTGTGGAGACCGATCTCTGTCTCTCCGCGGTCGATCTGCGGCAGTTCGTGCTCTTCACCCAGCTGGCGGACGCCGAGCTGCAGTCGCTGCTCAAGGTGGTTCACCCTCGTCGACTTGAGGCCGGGGCCCGAGTCTTCACGCAAGACGATGAGGCACACGGCTTCTTCCTCGTTCTCGAAGGCGCCGTAAAGGTCTTCAAGCTGAATCCAGCCGGGCAGGAGCAGGTGCTTCACGTCACGGGCAAGGGGCAGAGCTTCGCTGAAGCGGCGGTCTTCCAGGGCGAGCGGTATCCGGCCAACGCAGACTGCCTCGAAGACAGCGTTCTCCTGTTCGTCGAGCGTGCCGGCCTGGTCGAGCTCATCCGCAGCAAACCCGATCTGGCCCTCTGCATGCTGGCAGGGGTCTCGATAAGCACCATCATCTCGTGCGACTGGTGGAAGACCTCACCCTGCGCGACGCCCGCGGGCGCGTCTGTCGTTATCTGCTCGGATTGCTCCCCGCACAGGGCGAGGTGGTCGACTCGACTGTGGTGCGCCTCCCCGTGAGCCAGGCCCTTCTGGCCCGTCTGCTCGGCCTCACGGGCGAGACGCTCTCTCGTGTACTGCATGCACTCGCGAAGCAGGGTCTCATCGAGTCTCTGGGGCGGGGGCACATGCGGGTGTGCGACCTCGCGGCCCTCCGAGAAGCGGTAGACGGCACGCTCTGACCCGGGCGGTGCGGTTTGTCGGCCTTGATCTGGATCAATGAACCACCGATGGCTCCTGGTCTATCATGCGACTTGGAGACTAGATGAGACGCCTCTCGGGCTGGCCGCGAGACGTTCAGGATGCACGGAGGGTTCAACGCATGTTTCAGGCAAGTCAGACGGTGGCCGAGATCGCCACCCGCCATCCGGAATCTGTGCGCGTGTTTCAGCGCCTCGGCATCGACTTCTGCTGCGGCGGCGGTCTTTCGCTCTCGGAAGCCTGCGCGAAGAAGGGGCTTGCCGTCACCGCGACGCTCGAGGCGCTCGACAGCGAGGCGCAGCGGGGGCTCAGAGAAGCACCGCCTCCCGTGGAGGGGCGCCTCGCCGACCTCGTCACCTACCTGCTCGATACGCATCATGTGTTCACCCGACAGGAGCTGGAGAGACTCGCTCCCCTGGCCGATAAGGTGGCACGGGTGCACGGCGAGCGGCATTCCGAGCTGGTCGAGGTGCGCGCACTGTTCGTCGCGCTCAGTGATGATCTGGTTTCTCATCTCGCCAAGGAGGAGCAGATCCTGTTTCCCTACATCAAGGCCCGAGAGCTCGCCCAGCTCGAGGGCGGGCCCGAGCCGTCGCGCTGCTTTGGCGATGTGGATGGCCCGGTTGCGGTGATGCGCATGGAGCACGAGACGGCCGGCGATATCCTCAGAAGGCTGCGCACGGTTACCGGTGGCTATGCCCCTCCGCCGGACGCGTGCGGCAGCTATCGCGCGCTGTATCATGGGCTGGAGGCGCTGGAGGCCGACCTGCACACGCACATCCATCTCGAGAACAACGTGCTCTTCCCGCGAGCCCTCGCGCTCGAAGGGCGGTAGGACGGGACGCACCCCCTCACGAAGGGCCTCTTCCCCCACCGAGGAGGCTCCAGGCCACCTCGACTCCCACGGCGAAGGCTGCGGGCCTTCTCCAGGACAATTGAGGAGGCCTTTTCCAATGCGTCACACACGCACCGCTCTCGCGCTGGCATCTCGGCGGATCCGGGTGCTGAGCCTGCTCGCCCTGCTCGTCATCACCGCGCTCAGCGAGACCGCGGCAGCCGCGCCACGACCTGTTCCACGGTTCCTCTATGCGGTGAACATGCGATCGAGCACGGTGAGCGGATGGCGCATCGATCCGCAGAGCGGTGGGCTGTCTCCGATTGAAGGCGCTCCCGTTTCGTGTCCTCGCAAGCCTACCAGCCTCTGTGTCGATCCCAGCGGGCACTGCCTCTATGCCACGTGTCAGACCGACGCCAGTCTCGCGGGGTGGTTCGTGGAAGACACGGGGCGGCTGCAACCCCTCTCCGGCTTTCCCATGAAGATGGCCGGGGGGCCGCTGTCGGCGGCGATTGACGTCACCGGAGCATGGTTGTACGCAACCCTGGCGACGCCTGTGAACCGCGTGCTTGCCTTTCATCGGGCGCTGAACGGCACGCTGACGCCGGGTCCGGTCACGGCGCTCGAGGGAAATCCCCAGCCCATCGCGGTGGCGCTCGACCCCAGCGGCGCGCTGCTCTACGTGGCCAACTACTCGGGTGGTTCGACGAGCGGCTTTGTGCGAAACCCGGATGGCTCGCTGGTGGGGCTTTCATTCTCGCCGTACCAGAGCGGTGTGTATCCCCAGGCCGTGGCGGTGCACCCCAGCGGGCGCTTCGTGTACGTGCCCGGCGCGTCGTCGAACAATCTCTTCGGCTTTGCGGTCGATCTGGCCAGCCGAACGATGAATGCCCTTCCCGGCTCTCCCTTTCCGGCCGGACCGCAGCCTTCTGACGCAGCGTTCGACCCGCGCGGTCGCTGGCTGTACGTCGCCGATTATCAGAATGGAAACATCGAGGCCTACGGCATCGACGGGCAGAGCGGTCTGCTGACCGTTGTGCCGGGAGCGCCCTTTGCCTCCGGGTCGACCACCCTGCGCTCGCTCACCGTCGACCCGAGTGGTTCATTCCTGTACGCGGCAGATATCGTGGGCAGCAGCATCTACGGATTTCGCATCACGCCGGAGACCGGGGCGCTGCGTCCGCTGCCCGGATTTCCCGTGCAGGCCGACGACGGCCCCATCAAGCTCGTGGTGGTGGCGCGCTGAGACAGGTCGGGTGCGAACTCACGCAGTGGGCTTGCGCTTGATACGGATGCCGCCCACATTGATCTCGCCATCGCCCACCTCAACGCGACCGCCCTTGCCCTCGTGCATGGCGGCCTTGCGGCGCTGCTGCTCGGCGTTGCGAAGCGCGTGTGCGGCCTGCTCGACATCGCCCCCCAGCACCATGCTCTGGGTCAGGCCCAGGAGCATCTCTGAGATGGGCGTGGGAGGCAGATCCGGCAGCGCGGCAAGCCCTTCGGCCTGAAGCTGTCGCGCCGTTCTCAGCAGCTCGCTCGCGGTCTTCATCGCTTCTTTGGAGCGCACTGCGAGCAGCGAGCAGAGGGTGGCGTAGGGGCCTGCGCACGAGGCGAAGTCGCTCTGCAGGTCAGTCTTCATCTGCTGGTAGTGCGCCAGTGCCTGTTGTGGATTGCGCGTCACGTCGAGCAGGGTCTTGAGCGTGCTGATGCGTAGCGAGATGGGCTCGTCGCCCACGCTATCGCGCATCTGTTCGAAGAGCGCCTGCGCCTGCTCTCCGAACTGGGCACGCTCGAGAACCGTCAGTGCCGCCGCCCGGTCGCCTGCGCTGAGGTCTGTGAGCTCGCGCTGCAACCGCCAGGTGACCGCCACGAGATCGGGTTTTGCCTTCTTCAGAAGTGCGAGCATCTGTGGCAGCGCTGCGTCGATGGCGTCTGTGGGGGACAGGCTTTCGGTCAGAGCCTGGTAGACCCGGCTTGCGTCTGTGCCGCAGACCGTTGCGATCTCGCTCCAGGCGCGCAGGCGCGCCTGGTGCTCATGCAAGGTCACGGCCGCGGCTGCACTCTTCCACACCGCAGGCAGGGCCCACAGCGGAAGCTGCTGTGCCACCGCGTTGAAGCGCTTCCAGCATGCGGCCGGCGCCTCGTCAGCAAAGGGAAGCGAACGTAGCGATCCGCGAAAAACCTCGGTGACGCTGGCGAGGGTGGCGTCATCGACGCCTCGCCGCTCGGTTGCGAGAAGTGAGTGAAAGCGTTTGAGGGTCTGGTGATGCGATTCGCCAGGAAGCGCGGCTTCATCGAGGGCGTCGAGCACCTTGTCGACGGCTGACGCGTTCTGTGACAAGGCCGATACGATCCAGACCGTTCGCTCGTAGGGCTTCGAGAGCCGCAAGAGCTTCTGCCACCAGCTCGGATGCTCGGTCGCGGCCTTCTTCTGCAAGCGGTCGTAGATCGCGCGCACCCCGTCATCGCCCTTCAGGCGCGAGAGCGCGATCATCTTGCGCGTGGCATCGGTGAGGTCGGCGGCCGGCGCTGTCGGCGACTCCAGGATCCATTCGAGACGTGCGCACGCGCTGCTGCTGCTCATCTTTTCCACGAGCGCCGCAAGGCTGACGGCGCGTGCGCTGCGGTCGGCCTCGCTGGGGCCCTTCGCGGCCAGCTCGATGGGACCCGCCATGTCGAGATCTGATCCGTAGCCCTGTTGCCGAGCGCCCTGTCGGATGGTCTTGGCGAGTGCCGTGACATCGGCGATGGGAAGGCTGCGTCTCCGGACGGCACCGATGACCGAAACGAGATCGCTCAGGGCCTCGCTGCCGCCTTGCGCGACCTCGAGGAGGCTTGCGAAGGCTGCAACCAACGCGGGTGCCTCGGCTTCGTTGCCCACCGTGTCGAGCAGCTTGTTCAGCGTCTCGGCTGGTCTGTTCGAGTAGCGTTGCATGTTCTCGCTCTTGAGCAGCGCGGTGAAGCTTGCGCGAACCGCGTCTCGCACCTCGGGGGCGAGCTGCAGCCCTTCGATGCGCGCGTCGAACGTCGCGGCCTGATCGAGGTCGGGCCACAGCCTCTGCAGCGCTGTCACGCGGGCCAGGCACTGGTCGCGGTCGGCGGCCGTCGGTGCCGAGAGCGCGTGGCTGGCGGCCGCGGTCACCGTGGAGAATGTGGCGTAGCGGTCGCTACGGGCGGGGTCGTTCTCGCGCAGGGCGCAGATGGTGCTCACCGCCTCGTCGAGGCCGAGTCCTGGGCGCACGAGGGCGATGGCCTGCTTGAGGTCGCCCACCGCGATCGCCGGGCGTGCGGTCATCTCGAACAGGCGCGCGAAACCGCTCACCACTTGCATCGGTGCCCCGTGCGTGGTGGCGGCGGTGAGCATCTCGAGGAGCGATTTGTCTTGAGACGACGCGATCTTCTCGAGCAGGGCACGGTAGGCCACCCGCACCTGCTCGCGCTCGCTCTCGTCGCAGGGGAGGGCTCGCAGCGCAAGCTCGTGGGGAAGGGCATCCGACGGCGTTCGCTGGTTGGCCTGCAGGGCCACCAGCCGCCGGACGGCGTTCGCCACCTCTTCCGCGCTGGCGCCCGCGCCGATCACGGCCTGCAAAGGCGCTTCGAGGCTGTCGGGGGTGGCGTAGCGATCGCTCAGTGCGGGATCCGCGTCGCGCAGCGTGCGCACCGCCTCGAGCGCGACCTCGAGCGGCACGTGCGCCGCGCTAGCTGCCTGAGCAGCGTGCTTGAAATCTTTGACGGCAACAGAGGGTCGCTTGACCTGGGCGAGGCGCGTACCGAACTGGGCGTAGCGCGTCGCTACGTCCCCGCCGTGCTCTGAGGCCGCCGCCGCGGCGAGCGCAAGTGCGTCGATGAGCTGCGGTGCGTTCGCCAGGCCGTGGGTGTCCAGCTGCTTCTTGAGCACGGGGAGCAAGACCGCTTGCGCGGTCTCGCCAGGCGCTGCCGCGCGAAGAGCGTGGAGCACCGGCGTCACGACGTCTGCGTTGCGCCCGTCTCCCTGCAGGCCGATGAGCGCCTCGCGAATGGCGCGTCGTGCCGTTGGGGTCGGGCCGCTGAGGATCTCGGCGAGGGCCTGCTCTGCATTGGCGTAGACGGCGTAGCGGTCGCGCAACGCGGGGTCGCTCTCTCGAAGTGCGCTCAGATGATCAACGGTCTCTTCGAGAGGAACGCCGCTGCGGTTCGACGCCGCGATGCTGCAGGTCATGCTCGCGGTCGCCACGCCAGGTCTGCGGGTGATGTCGAGAAAGCGCTCGAATGCGGCGAAGCGAGCACGCGCATCAGGTGCGCCGCAGGCCTGCAGCGCCGAGACAATCGCGCCGTCGCCCGATTCGCTCAGGGACTCGAGCCGGCTCGACAAGGCGTTTCGGATCTGCGCCTTCTGCGGTTCATCACACCCCAGCCGGGCGATGGCGCTCTCGAGCTCCAGCGCTCGACCGACGTTGCGTTTCCCTCCCTGGAGGGAGAGGAGCTGCTCCAATCGCGCGGATGCGTTGGTCGGGTCTGTCGGTGCGCCCGTGGATGGCAGGCCGTGCAGGATGTAGTCGAGGGCTGCGCTGGGGTCTGCGAACTGCGCGTATCGGTCGGTTCTGGCCGGATCGCGCTCGCGCAGCGTCTTCAGGTAGCCCACAGCGTCTTCGCGGGGGCACCCGTTCGACGGGCGGCTGGCGAGCACGAGGTCGAACGTTGCGAGGTGCAGGCGCCCTGACGTGGCCACCAGCGTCTCAAGGTCGGCCGCGCGGCCGGCAACCTCACCGGGGACATCGATGGCGGCGATGGCGCGCATCAAGTCTTCCGCGTTGATTGTATGGTTCTCGAGGGCCAGATGTCGACGGCAGAGATCGCGGATCAAGGCGCGCTCGGGGCCTTGCGATCTCGTCTCGGTCAGCGCCCGGGCAAGTTCAATGGCGCTCTTGATATAGATGGGGCCGGCGGCCGCGGCGAGATCGCGGGCGCGTTCGTCCTGCTCGGTGGTGTCGGGTGCGTCGAGCAGCAGGGCTACCGCAGCCTGGAAGTCCGTTTCGTTGTACCTGCGCCACCCCCCGATGGGCTGGTCGATGACGTGCGCCTTCTCGGTTGCGATATAGACCTGGTCGACAGAGATGCCGCGCGTACTCGATGCCGACAGCGCGATGCGCAGATCGCGTTGGGCGGCGACGATGTCACGGCGGTCGCACTGCTCAGCGAAGCGCTCGAAGAGCCGCCCGGCCTCGGGCGCTGTCGAGAGGGTGGTGAGAACCTGGAGCACCGTCTCGCTCTGCCCACGCTTCAGTACCTGTGGATAGGCCGCCACGATGCGCGCCTTCTGCTCAGCCGAACAGCCCAGCTTCTCGATCTCGGCAAGGTGGCGGCGCGCGTCATCGGCATTCTGATGGAGCGCTGTCCAGAGGGGAAGCGGCATGTCTGGCGGGCAGGCCTCGGCGACATAGGAATATCCGATGCGGTTCGAGAGCAGGGGGACGCGGGCAAGCGCGCAGGTCAGGGCGTCGGTGAGGCGCTCGGGACGCACGCGCCCTGCAAGCGTCTGCTGCGCCGACAGCAACTCGAGCGGCGGGCTCGAAAGATCTGCTCGATCGCCGACGAGAGTTGGGCGCGTGTCTCCAGGAACTCGGGAAGGCTTCGCCGCATCGGGCCGTGCGCTGAGGCCTCGCGTGGATTGGGGGGGCATGCCATCGATTCGTGCCATCATGCGCGGAGCATAGGCCCACACGCTGGAATAACGCTGAAATGGCAGGCGCGTGACGCGCATTTTCTGCAAACCTCTGCTCGGGCTGCTGGTTCACGCCGGTTTTACGGACCGCATTCACCCCCGAGGAGTATGCTCCATCTCGGAAGAATGAGCCGAGGCGTGACAGCCCGTCGCGTTCCCCGCCCCCTTCGCAGAAAGGAAGACGTGACCGAATGATCCCGCTGGCGAGCCGACCTCTCCACACGCCTGCCCCCCAGAGCGCTTCGGTCCCGTCCTCTCCGACGCGTGCGGCCTCTCCGCGACCGCCGCTGCGTCCGAGCACCGACTGGACCACCGACCTCGATGACTTTCACGAGCGTCCTGTCGTGGGCCTGGCCGTTGGGGCCGATCCGATGAAGGGCGCGGCCTACGCCGGTGCGCTCTACATGTGTGGCCTGCGGGTGAAGCTGCTCGACTTCAGCCGCTTCGCGAGCGTGCCGGGCCTGCTCCCGTCTCCCGTGATGGCCGCGCTGTCTGCGCTCAAAGGGCTTCACGGCATCATCTTCACGGGAGGCGGCGACATCGACCCGGAGATGCAGGGGCTGCCCACGGGCGACCCCACCGTCACCGGTGTGCTCCCCGGACGAGATCGGTTCGAGACCGAGATCTGCCGTCGCGCCATCGATGACGGTACCCCGGTGCTGGGCATCTGCCGCGGCATGCAGCTCATCAACTTCACCCAGGGCGGGACGTTGTTCCAGGACATCGACCGCGACGTGGCCCCGTTCAACACAGCCAAGGGCCATCGTCAGATCGACCGCGGGGTAGCCAAGTCAGAGGTGGGCCACGACATCGACATCGTGCCCGGCTCGCGGGTCGAATCGATGTTCGGCACCACGCGCCTCGGTGTCAACTCTGACCATCACCAGGCCGTGAACGAGGTGGGGCGCGATCTCTGCGTCACCGCGCGAGGTGACGACGGCATCGTCGAGGCCATCGAGTCGACCGACCCCGACCGCTTCGTTGTCGGCGTGCAGTTCCACCCCGAGCTGATGTACGCGCGCGACGCGGCCTTCCTGGCGCCCTTCGTCGCGTTCGCCGAAGCGGTGCGCGCCCACGCCGACGGCCAGCCGGCCTGAGCTGATGCGCCCACCGGCCTGACGGCGCCCGCGTCGGCCTCAATGGCATCCGCCGACTGACGGCTGCAATGCGACCAAGGTCGATGATACACTTTCGTTACAAAGAACGCAGAACTCTCAACGATCTTCGACTATCCTGAGAGTACCCCGCTGAGGCTCACGCCCCAGACCACGCTCAGGAGGTGGCCCATGACCCATCGAACCGAACCCTCGGCCTGGAGCGCGCTCCTGCGCCCGCTCTCGACTGGTCTCCTGGTCTTCGCGCTCACGGGCTGCGGAGGCGG
>RGZZ01000113.1 GCA_010028905.1 Pseudomonadota bacterium
GCTCTCGAGCAGATGGGAACCGCGGCCGATCGACCCATGCCCGCCCCTCCGCCGCCAGACGTCCCACCCACAGCGGGACCCTCCGAACCGCTTTTGGCAGGGGCACTCGACGCCCTGGTCGGGGCCGTCTCAGAGCTCTGGCAGTCCCTCGACGTGCTGGCCTGCAAGCAGGCCGCTGAAGAGGTGCAGTCTCCGTTTCCGACGCTCAACCACTGCCTGAAGACCGGGCTGAACGTGTACGACGGGCACGTCGATCCCACCGCCCTCGACCTCTGGATACCCCGGTCTGAAGAGGTCGCTGGCGCGCTCTCCCGCCAGATCTCGCGCTTTGCCGCGCTCCATCCGGAAGCGCCTGCCCTCCTCGTCGAGACCGCCGCCGCCCTCGTCACCGACGTCTCGACGGGACTTGGAGCGATGCGGGTGTACCGTGAAGCGGGAGATCCGGTGGCGCTGCTCGACGGGCTGCGCCTTGTGCGCCACGGCAGCGAGCGGCTGTGCGGCGTGCTCGAAGCCATCGACCGCGCTGTTCGGGCGTCGGCGACCTGGTCAGCGCTGCCCGCCCTCGACGAGCTGTGCCGCGCCTTGCAGACGCACGCCGGAGACGCGATCGTGGGCGACTGCCTCGACTCGACCGAGAACCTCCTGCGCTTTCACGAGACCCAGTGCAAGGCGCTGCGCGCCTTGCCGCTCTCGTACACGGTGACCGAGCAGATCGTCGAAGCCGAGGCCGCCGTGGCCCGTGCGCGTGCGTGCTTCGAAGCGCTGCAAGACGGCGCGAGAGATGCCGCGTCGCTGCGGACGCTCTGCGACGCGTTCCATGCCACGCAGGCCGCGCGCGACGCCTGCGTCTCGCGGCTCGAGCGCGAGATGGACAGTGCCGCGCTGTCGTCTCATCTCGAGGAGCTGAAGGAGCTCTCAGGCCGCTTCCTGCTCGGCGCCATCAGCGAACCCCTGCTCCGCGAGCGCGTGGTTGCGTGGCTGAAAGACCACGCGATGCTCGAGATGCAGGTGCGCGAAGCGGCGCGATCAGCCCTGGGAAGCGACGCCGCCGAGCTTCTCGCCCTGCTGCATCAGCAAGGCGAGGGCATCGAGGAGACCACCCGCTTCTTCCGAGACGGTGATCCCCGTCATCTCTCTGAGGGCTTCCGCCGCATGGAAGAGCCCCTCGCGGGCCTGGCTGCGATGCGTGAGCGCGTCGTGCGCGCCCTGCGTCCCGCAACGGGGGTGGCGGCCGAGATCCGGTGCTTTGGCTGCGACGCCCCCAACGACGCCCGACGCACCCACTGCGCCGCCTGCGGGGTGGCGCTGCCGGCCATCGCCCGCGCCCTCGCCTCCACCGCGGACGAAGCGGTGTCCGGCGGCCCCGTTCCTCGCAATCTCTGGCGCATCCAGCGCGTGGTTGAGGCCTACGAGCAGCACCAGGCATCCCCAGCCGACATCCAGTATGAGGCAGCCCTCTATCTCGGCCGCCTCGGACACATCCGCCGCGATTTCGAGCGTCGGTTCGTCCCTCGGCTGCGTTCGGAGCGCAACCCCGCGCTGATCAACATGGCCCGTGACTTCTACGAATCGCTCACCGACCTGCAGAGCGGCCTTCTCGAGCTGCTGGCCTTCGGAGACCATCTCCGTCCCGACAGCCTGTATCGCGGCCTGCAGTCGTGCACCGACGCGGGGCAGTCGATGCAGGGCGCACAGGCACGCATCGAGGAGGTCCTGGAACTGCTGTGAGACGCATCGCCATGACGGGAGCCCAGGGTCTGGTGGGGAGCGCGCTTCGATCGCGTCTCACCGACGCTGGCTGTCAGGTCACCGGGCTCACGAGAAGCGCCCGTCCAGGGGCGCTGACATGGAACCCACACGGTTCGTGGGACGCCTCCCCTCTCGAGGGGTTTGACGCAGTGGTTCACCTGGCCGGGGAATCGGTGGCGCAGCCCTGGACGTCGGCGCGCAAGCAGGCCATCATGGAGAGCCGCAGCGCGGGAACCGCATCGCTGTGCAGGGCGCTGGCGGGACTCGCGCATCCGCCGCCCACGCTCATCTGCGCCTCTGCCATCGGCCTGTACGGGGACCGCGGCGATACCCTCCTCGACGAGCAGAGCGGTTCCGGCGAAGGCTTCCTCGCCGAGGTGGTGAAGGCGTGGGAGGCTGCCGCGGAACCCGCGCGAGAGGCGGGACTTCGCGTGGTTCACCTGCGCCTCGGAGTCGTGCTCTCACCCCGCGGCGGCGCGCTCACCAAGATGCTGGGGCCCTTCCGTGCCGGTCTCGGGGGTCCCGTGGGCGGCGGCGGCCAGTACATGAGCTGGATCAGCCTCGATGACGCGACGCGGGCCTTCGAGTTCGTGCTCGAGAACGATGAGACCCGAGGCGCCTACAACCTCGTCAGTCCCTCTCCCGTGACCAATGGCGCCTTCACCGCCGCACTGGGGCGCGCCTTGCGTCGACCGG
This sequence comes from Pseudomonadota bacterium, assembly GCA_010028905.1. Lineage (NCBI taxonomy): Bacteria > Pseudomonadati > Pseudomonadota > Pseudomonadota bacterium. Next base: position 2,446 of record RGZZ01000113.1, read on the forward strand.
CCTGCATCCCGCTTCCGCGCCTGGCGGTGAGCACCCTGTTCGGTCAGATGGGGCGCGAGGTGCTGCTGTTCAGCCAGCGGGTCTCTTCTGCGCGGCTGTCTGCAGCGGGTTTCGATTTCAACGACACGCAGATCGACGACACCCTGCGGCGCATCCTCGCGTCGCCGTGAGGCCTGGCCCGAAAGGGGCCGTGTCGATCAGGCAGGCGCACCTTCCGTGGGGGCGCAGATGTAGCAGAGAAGAGCGATCTGCAGCACGACGGGGTCGATCCGCTCTCGCCCCAGCAACCCGCCGAACACGCGCTGCGACCACGATGCGCGCTGTGACGCGAGCGCTTGCTGCGCGGCCCTCACCGCCGCCTGGCACGTGAAGCCCGCGAGCTCGGTGTACACCCCAGCCCCCTCGAGCACATCATAGGCTGCGCGCAACGAGTTCACCCGAACCTCAGCGGGCTGCTCTGTGCTGGCGGGGGCAAGGTGCGCGCGCCGCGACCAGTACGCGGCGATGAGCTGATCTCGAAGCCGGGTTGCCGCGCCGTGGCTCACCTCGAAGCGATCGGCCATGGCAAAGTAGAGGCGCTCCTCCTCCTTGGTGAACTTTCCATCAGCGCAGGCCAGCACGAGAGCGATGGACAGCGCGGGTCTCACCCAGGCAGGTCGGGAAGCAAAGATCGCGGTGTCGAAAGGCGCGGTGCGTCCGGCTTCGAAGCCGCTTGCAACGGCCCGATCCGGCAGAACGGCCTCGGTGGACTCGCGCAGGCTCAGCAGGCCCACCTCAGACGGCAAGACGCGCACGAAGACGCGCTCGAGCACCTTGATGACATCCCGGCGGTGCGATGGTTCCTGAACGGCAAGCATGGTCGCGGGTGCGCGCCACAGTGGAGCGAGGTCGCGCACAGCCAGCGCGAGCAGCGGCTGGAAGAGCTCGTCGGCTCTCGCCGCAGGATCGGCGCAGGTCTCGAGCGAGACGCCCCCCAGCTCGCCCGAAAGGTATTCGAAGCAGGCCTCCCCCACCGTGCGGAGGTCAGGCCGCGCAACTGACAGCCGTTCCGCGAGGCGCTTGATCACGTAGGCCGCCGGATCGGTCGCTGTGGCGTCGCCCTGCAGGCCAGCCATGTGAGCCGCCAGCAGGAGATCGGTCGGGGCCATGACGCGCAACGCCTCGAACATTACCAAACTGTAACGCGTCTGCCGATGATTTTGTTTCGGAGATGTCACAAATTATTTTAAGAACATGAGTTCGACCGAAAAGAACGTATGTTTCATGTCAAATACAGGCGCTCTCCACTGAAACAGGTGTTCGGAACCCCAAACACTCGTTCTCCACTGCCTTCTCCCCCTCAGGGAGGGTCAGCGCGCGAGCTGGTCTGAGACCTGGCGAATCGCGGTGTGCGTGAGGTTCCAGAGCAGCATGGCCGTGGTCACGGGGCCCACGCCTCCGGGAACAGGCGTGATGGCCGCTGCCCGCGGCGAGACGGAGGCGAAATCGACATCGCCCACCATCCTTCCCCCCTCGAAGTTGATGCCCACGTCGACCACCACGGCCCCCGAACGGATGTGATGCGCCTTCACCGTTCCGGGTCTTCCCACCGCGGCCACCACGATGTCAGCGCGCTGGGTCTCCGCGGCGAGGTCAGGGGTTCGCGAGTGGCACGTCACAACCGTGGCGTCACGCGCCAGGAGCAGTGCGGCAAGCGGCTTCCCCACGATGTTGCTGCGTCCGATCACAACGGCGCGCCGGCCGGCCAGCGCAACTTCGTAGTGGTCGAGAATCCGCAGAACCGCGGCGGGCGTCGCGGGAACGAGCCCAGGCCGGCCCAGCATGAGGAGCCCCATGCTCGCGCAGCCCATGCCCTCCACGTCCTTGTCGGCCGGTATCGCGTCGTACAGGCGCAGGAAGTCGATGCCGGGCGGAAGGGGCTGCTCGATCATCACGCCGTGCACGCCCTCGTCGGCGCCGATGGCGCGCACCCGCGCAATCACCGCCTCGGCGTCTCCCCCGAGCTCGGCCAGGGCGTGCACCTGGCAGCGCAGGCCGAGCTCAGCGCACGCCTTGGCCTTGCTCTCGGCGTAGGTGCGCGAGGCCGAGTCGCCACCCAGAAGCACCACCGCGAGACTGGGGGGAGATGGGCGCGTCCACCGCTGCGCAAGGGCCTCGACGATCTCGGCGCGAACGGCGCGCGCCACCACGTGACCGTCGAGCAGGCGCCCCGTCACGCCCTCCGGCAGCGCTGTCATGGGCGCAGCCACCCCTGCGCCCAGTGCAGCGCAATGCTCGCCACACGGGGAAAGGCGATCCAGACTGCCACCAGGGTGAGCATCGAGACCGCCGGGTTGCGCAGCTGCTCCTGCCAGCGCCGCGCCGCCTGCTCGGGCATGAGCAGCGTGAGCGCGGTTGCCCCGTCGAGCGGAGGCAGCGGGAGCATGTTGAGCACCGCGAGGATGACGTTCAGGTTGAACGCGATGAGCAGCATCTCGAGGGCAATGCTGGCATCGCTCGACCCTCCGAACCAGTGAAAGGCGAGCCCCGCGCGGATCATGACACCGGTCAGCACAGCCAGCATCCCGTTCGAGACCGGTCCAGCCAGGGCCATCCACGCCGCGCGATGGGGGTTTCGCAGCGCCCAGGCAGGGTCGAAGGGGGTGGAGGCCCACCCCATCATCGAGCCGTTCGGTGACATGAGGAACATGAGCCAGGGAACCAGCACCATGCCGAACGGCTCGCGGCGGATGTGCGGGATGGGATCGAGGGTGATCTGGCTCTCGGCGGTGACGTCGCCACCGAGACGGGCGGCCAGGGCATGCGCCGCTTCGTGGAGCACGGTGGAGAACAGGAAGATGACGTACCAGGCGATGCCGAACGCGATGCGAGAAGGTTCCACAGCGCGAGAGTTTCCCGTCTTGCAGCCTCCTCCCTGCGCGTCGGGAACAGGATGCCGATTCCCGACGTAAAAGATCTAGCCATGCGTCGCCGCCCAGCCCCCTTCGACAGAATCGGGGAGGTCGCCGCGGGCAGGAACTTCTCGACGAGGTGAGCAGGCTACAGGTGTTGGCATCGCAGCAGACGACCGGGCCCGCACGATGGGGAGGCGGCGCTCCGCTCTCCCCGGCGCCCCTCCAGGGCGCGGTCCGCGGCTTCCAGGCCTTCATGCGATCGCGCCCCGCGCGCGTGGCGCGCGACGCGTGGGGATTCTTCCCGCTCACCGCGGTGGGAACGGCATTCGTCGCTGTGGCCACCCTGGCGGGATGGTACCAGGGCGTGGCTCACCTCGACCTCATCGTGCTCATGGCCGCATTCGCCGTGCTGGTGGTGACGCTGCTCATGGCCGTTCTCACGGCGGCGGGATGGCTGCTGGTGCGCGGCGCGTTTCAGGCGCCGCTGCGCACCACCTCGACCACCCTCGAGGCGGAGACCCCCACCATCACGGGATATGCCGTCCAGCTCCCCGCGTGGATCCCGTGTCTCGACGTGTCGTGGTCCTGGGAGGCCGACGAGGAGACCTGCGCCGCCGACACCGCCGTTCACCGCGATGGCCGCGAGGCGTTCGAGGTGGTGTCGGTGCGCCGGCGCGGAACCTACAACGGCGTCACGCGACGCGTCCGGGTGCGCGACATCCTGGGTCTGGCGTGCATCACCTGGCGCGTTCGTGAGCCCCTCGACTTCCGCGTGCTCCCGCATCGGGGAAAGGTCGAGCAGGTGGTTCCCCTTCTGGGCTTCATCTCAGGTGACGACATCTCCGACCCTTACGGCGATCCCTGGGGAGACCGCGTCGACATGCGTCAGTACGGCCCCGGTGACTCGCCGCGCATGATCATGTGGAAGGTCTTCGCCCGCTCGCGCAAGCTCATGGTGCGCGTGCCGGAGCGAGCCATCGCGGCGCGGCCGCGCGGCTGCGGATACCTCGTCTCAGACCCGCTGCCCACGCCGCTCGATGAGCCCAGCGCGGGCGTGGCGCGGGTGCTCATCGAGCGAAACCTGCTCGGGGAAGGCTGGACCTTTGCCGCGGACGGCGCGGGCGCCCCCGCCAGCCGCATCGAAGATGCCCTCGACACCATCGCCCAGAGCGGCTCTGCCCACGGGCGCCTGTCCGGCTTCGCGGACTTCCTCAAGCGCGCAGACCAGGAAGGCTATGGCTACTGCGTGCTCTTCACGCCTCCCCGCCCCGGACCGTGGATCGACACCCTGCTCGAGGCGCTGCGCGCAACGCGGCTGCGCGTGCACGTCATGGTGGGCATGGACGGGGTTCGCCTCGAACGCGGTGCCAACGACGCCAAGCCCTCACTCGCCCGACGTCTGGTGATGCAGCCCGACCCCGTCGACGGCCCCACCCCGAGCGAGCTGGCAGAGACGCTGCGACGCGTGGGCGCCGCGGCGACCTCGGTCACCCTCGTCGATCGACGATCCGGCCAGATGTACAACGATCCGCTGGCCCTGCTCGGACGGACGGGGGGGCTGCGATGAAGAGCCTGGCCTGGCGCACCCTGCCCCTGCTGATCTGGGTGATCGCGGTGATCGCCCTGGGCCAGCAGCTCACCGTGCCCACCGCGACGCTCGCGGGCATCGCAGGCTGCGCCTGCGCCTTCTGGATCGGCGCCCGGCTGGCGGCCTCGCGCATCCGGCTCTGGGTGCCGTGGGCCTGCGCGCTGCCGTGTCAGGCATTTGTCGCCGCCTTGTCTGAGGCCGTGCGGGGAACAGACGCGGTGGCCGCGGCGGTGGGCCCGTCCGGGGCCTGGACGCTCTCGGCCATGGTGCTCTGGTTCGGGTCTGCCGCCCTCTGGGTCGGGCTCTTCCAGGCCACGAGCCGGCGCCTGCCTCCCTTCGTCGCGGTAGAGGCGGCGCTGGTGAGCCTCGTGGGCGCGGCCATCTTCGCGCAGCACCGCGAGGGGTTCCTCAACCGCCCGTTCTTCCTGGTCGATCCCCTCTGGGCGCAGGGCTACGATCCCCAGCCCTACTTCCTGGCCATCGGCGCCGTCATCGCGGCCGTGCTCGTCCTCCTCATGGCGAGCAAGAGCGCGGCGTCGTCGCGGCGCAGCCACGTGCTCGACGTGGCCCTGCTGGTGATCATGCTGCTCGCCATGTACACCCTCTTCCCCACCCGCGAGATCAAACATCTGCGCGACCTGCAGTCCGGCGGCCAGAGCAGTGACAAGAAGTCGGACGCCTCCCCTTCTCCCCCTCCGCCCAGGCAGCCTGGCGGTGGGCAGTCGAGCGGCTCTCCGGAGGAAGCCAGCGCCAGCCGCGATGGCGGCTCGAACGGCGCCGACATGCGCGACGAGGACTTCAGCCGCAAGAAGGACGCCGCCAAGCATGCCCAACCTGTCGCCGTGGTGCTCCTGCACGACGACTACACCCCGCCCGACGGGTTCTACTACTTCCGCCAGACGGTCTTCTCGCTCTACAACGGGCAGCGCCTCGTTCGCGACCAGGGCCAGCACGACCTCGATGTCGCCGACGCCTTCCCCGCCGAGCGCCCCATCACCGTCTCGAGCGCCGCCCCCCCTGCTGGCGTGGAGCGCCGCATCGAGACCACCGTTGCCATCATCACCTCGCACCCGCGCCCCTTCGGTCTCGTGTCTCCCACCGAGTTCCGCGCCGCAGACAACCCGGACGTGTCGCACTTCGAACGTGCCTACGAGGTGACCTCGAATGTGCTCACCCGCGGACTCCCCGAGATGCTCGACCGATCGGTAGGAGACCCGAGGTGGACGCCGGAGACCTTGAAGCACTACCTCTCGGCGCCCACCGATCCCCGCTATCAGCAGCTGGCGAGCCTCTGCGTCGAGAAGCTGCGCCCGGAGTTCCGCGACAAGCCACTGGCCCGCGCCATCGCGGTGAAGCTCTGGCTCGACCAGAACGGCACCTACGATCTGACCTCGAAGTACGAGCACAGCGCCGACCCCGTGGGAGATTTCCTGTTTGGTGACCGCGTCGGGTACTGCGTGTCGTTTGCCCACGCCGCCGCGGCGCTCTACCGAACGGTGGGGGTCCCGTCCCGGGTCGGCACGGGCTACGCCGTCGACGCGCGCTTCCGGGGACAGGGCTCATCGATTCTCATCCGCTCGAACGCCTCTCACGCGTGGCCCGAGATCTACCTGACCGACATCGGCTGGGTGCCCCTCGACATCTCCCCGGCGAAGAGCCTGGTAAAACCCGCCGAGATGCCGGACAGCGGACAGCAGGATCTCTTCGGAGGCCTGGCCCGCAAGAAGGGGCAGCGTCGCCAGCCCGATCGCTCGCCCCTGGCCAACGGCGATCTGCAGGAGCTGGTGCGTCGCGTCATCGTCGCGGCGCTGCGATCGGTGGCACTGGGCCTGGGCCTGCTGCTCGTGGCACTGTACGGAATGAAGATCTGGCGACGCCTCGAGCCCCGGTTCGCGCCCGACTCCCGCCTCCCGCTCGTGGCCTACCGCAGCGCCCTGTCGGTGCTGGCCGATCACGGCTATGTGCGACGTCACGGTGAGAGCCGCGAAGCGTTCGCGCGCGAGCTGACGTCGACGAGCCCCTCTCTCGCCCCCCTCACGCGTCTCCATCTCGAGCAGGCGCTGGGCCAGGGGCACGCCGTTCCCGCACGCGACGCATCGGTGGCCCTGTACGAGGCCGTGACGCGAGAGGTTGCGTCCGGCTCGACCCTGCGGCGCCGACTGCTGGCCTTGATCCATCCCCTGGGGTGGTGGTTCGTGCGATGACCACCACGCAATCACATCGACACGAGGAGAACCTGCGATGACCATGCCCCCCACCACTGCCGTGCATCCGCTCGACAAGGCCTACAGCGTACTGAAGCGGCTGCAGAACCGCCTGCGCGCGCAGGTGAAGGGGCGCGACGGTGTCATCGACCTCATCCTCATCAGCGTGCTCGCGGACGGTCACGTGCTGCTCGAGGACTATCCCGGCTCCGGCAAGACCACACTGGCCAAGGCCCTCGGAGACGCCATCGTCGACGACCTCCCGGACGACGAGATCTCGAGCTTCCGACGCGTGCAGTTCACGCCCGACCTGCTGCCCTCTGACATCACCGGCGTGAACGTGTTCGACGCCGATTCCGGCACGTTCCACTTCCGACGCGGCCCCATCTTCGCCTACATCGTCCTCGGAGACGAGATCAACCGCACCTCGCCGAAGGTGCAGGCCGCCATGCTCGAGGCGATGGCCGAGAAGCAGGTCACGGTGGACAACGTCTCCTATCCCCTCGACCCCCTGTTCCTCGTCATCGCGACGCAGAACCCGAGAGATCTGGCGGGCACCTATCCCCTCCCCGTCGCCCAGCTCGACCGCTTCCTCTTCAAGATCCGGATGGACTTCATCGAGCGCAACGCCGAGATCGAGGTGCTGGCGACGCGCAAGGCCCGTCAGCTCCCCATCGACGCGAACGCGCTGCCGCGCGTCGCGCGGGGTGAGGTGGTGGAGGCGCGCAAGCTGATCGAGGAGCACGTGCACGTGAGCGAGCACGTGCACGCCTGCCTGGTCGACGCCGCGCGGGCCCTGCGCGAGAGCCCCAAGGTCACGCAGGGCATCTCGACCCGCAGCCTGGTGCTCATGATCCCGGCGCTGCAGACCGCCGCGATGATGAGCCTGCGCGACTTCGTCTCGGCCGAGGATGTGCAGCGCCTGGCGCCCTATGTGTTTGCGCATCGCCTCGAGCTCGCCCCGGGCGCGGGCAGCCCTTTCGACGTGGTGACCGAGTGCCTGCGCGGCCCCATCGAGACGCTCAGCCGCGCCACGCTGACAAAGGCGTGATCGCGATGCGTCGAATCGCCCGGGTCGCCGCGGTCACGCTGATGATGCTGGGCCTCCTTGCGTCATCGCTCGTGGCCGCGCCCTCCAGGGGGGCGAACGCCTATCCGTACAAGACTGAGCTGATGGAAGGGCTGCGTCTCGTCGACGACGGCAAGTACGTCAAGGCCCGAGACCTGGCGGAGCGCTTTCTCGAGCAGGAGCCGGAATCGTTCCAGAGCTGGTTCCTCATGGGCATCGTGATGGAATATGCCGAGGGGAACCTGCCGCGCGCCTGGTACTACCTCTCGGGCGCGCGCCAGCGCATCGAGAAGCTGTACGGCGGACCCGAGATTCCCGCCGATGGCCCGTGGTGGGCGCACCTTCGCGTTCTGCTCACGCTTGCCGAGGTCGGCGGTCAGATGGAGAAGTTCGAGGAAGAGCTCGACCTGCTCGCCACCTACGATCGCCTGTACAAGCCATCGCACGCCGCATGGTATGCGTGGCCCCTCATGAAGCTGGGGCGCTATGAAGAGGCGCGCGCACGCATCGAGCAGGCGCTGCGCGAGCGCCCGAACGACGAGGCCAGCGTCACCGTCGCGTACAACTCCCTCGGCGCCGTCGAGGGCGAGCAGGGCAACATCGAGAAGGCCTACGAGATCTTCAGGGGGCTCATCGAGCGCGTGCGAACGCGAGGATGGTCGCTCGAGGCCACCTACTTCCACAATGCTGCCGAGCAGGCCATGCAGCTGCTGAAGTTCAGCGAGCAGGAGCAGCTGCTCATCGAAGGCACAAAGCACTTCGATGCCCACAGCTACACCAATCCCTACATCAGTCTCAGCATGCTGTACGTCTCTTCGGGCCGAATCGGCGAGGCTCTTGATTCGGTGAAGCGCATGCACGAGTGGTCGCACGCCAGCGAACCGCGCGTCGAGCAGCAGCACTGGAACGAGCAGCAGGAGGTCACCGCCTCGGCCCTTCTGGCGGCGGGCTATGACGGCGACGCGCTTGCGCTCATGCGGCGAACCCTGAACCGGCCAGACCGTCGCGGCACCAACAGCATGCATCAAGATCAGACCGAGATCGCCTCCCTGCTGCTGTATCGCGATCTGCTGCAGATGGAGGGCGAGCGCTACGCCGAGCACGCCGCATGGTCGACCTGGACCGAGTGGGTGCGGCTCCAGGCCGCCCGTCTCGACAACCAGCGTCAGCTCTGGACGGTGGCGTGCCGCGTCGCGTCGGTCATCATCGACAACCACCGCATCGAGTGGTCGACGCGACCCTATGCCATCGACTCGCGCGTCCCCGAGTTCGTGCGCCCCTCGCTGCACGCCGTGCTGGGGGCCGGCGTCGTGTCGGTGGAGGGGCGCCGCCTGCTCGAGCGAGACACGCCGGTGGGCGAGCGCGAGAAGCCCTACCTCCTCGCCCTCACGGGAGAGGCCGAGGCGGCACGGGGAGATCTGGCCTCTGCGGTCACGCGCCTCCGAGCCGCCCTGCAGGGCCTGCCGGTGAGCGAAGCCCTGCTGCGGGCACGGGCCACCGCCATCCTGGCCCGATGCCTCGAGCGCCAGGGCGATCTCGACGCGGCCATCGGCGAGTACCGCAAGACCCTCGAAAAGGCCCCCAATGTGCTTCGCGAGGTTGGCTGCGCGCTGCCCACC